>NZ_JBHUAD010000035.1:0-23885 GCF_042789955.1 Oerskovia sp. NPDC056781 | reverse complement strand
TCGTTCCTCGCACGACGTGCCCGACGGCGTGTCAGGCCTCAGCGCTGTCGGGCCCGGCCGAGAGCCTTGGCCGCCTCGACGAGCAGGAAGACCACGATCGCGAGCCCGAGCGTGATACCCCACTCGCGCAGCCCGATCGGCGCGGAGCCGAACCACGAGTGCATGAAGGGCGCGTAGACGAACACTGCCTGGAGGGCGAGCAGCGAGCCGGCCGAGTACCAGATCGCCCGGTTGCCCTGGAGGACCGCGGGCGTGATCGACGAACGGTCCAGGAAGCGGCAGTTGAACAGGTACGCGAGCTGGCCGAGGGCGAGCATCGTCACGGCCGTCGTCTGCGCCTCGGCCACGCCCATGCCCTGGTCGCGCTCGATGAAGTACACCGCCATGGTCGCGCCGCCGATGAGGACCGAGACCAGCAGGATGCGACGCAGGTACGCCGGGGTGAGGATCGAGGCCTTGGCGTCACGAGGAGCGCGGGACATGATGTCGGGCTCGGCGCGCTCGTTGGCCAGGGCGAGCGACAGCGTCACGGCCGTGACCATGTTGATCCACAGCACCTGGACCGGCTGGAGGGGCAGCGCCCACCCGAGCAGCACCGCGACCAGGATCACGAGCGACTGCGCGCCGTTGGTCGGCAGCAGGAAGAGCACCGACTTGCGCAGGTTGTCGTAGATCCGTCGACCTTCCTCGACCGCACGCTCGATCGTGGCGAAGTTGTCGTCGGCGAGGACGACCTCGGCGGCCTCCTTGGTCGCCTCGGTCCCCTTGATCCCCATCGCGACGCCCACGTCGGCCTGCGTCAGCGCCGGGGCGTCGTTCACGCCGTCGCCCGTCATCGCCACGACCTGCCCGTGGGACTGGAGCGCCGAGACGATCCTGATCTTGTGCTCGGGGCTCGTGCGCGCGTAGACGTCGACGTCCTCGACGACCGCGCGCAGCTCCTCGGTGCTCATCGCCTCGAGCTCGGCGCCCGTGAGGACCTTGGCGGCCGCGGCCGCGGCCGTGTGCTCGGTGGTCCTGGCCTGCCCGGCCCCGTCACGGACGATGCCCATCTCCCGCGCGATCGCGAGCGCGGTGCCCGAGTGGTCGCCCGTGATCATCTTGACCGTGATCCCGGCGTCCTGGCACTGCGCGATGGCCTCGACGGCCTCGGGGCGAGGAGGGTCGACGATCCCGACCAGGCCGACCAGCTCGAGGCCCGCGTCGACGTCCTCCGGCGCCAGGTCCGTGCTCCCCGGTGCTGCCGCCGTCCGGGCCGCGGCCAGCACACGCAGGCCCTGCGCGCCGATCTCGTCGATCTGGGCCGACCAGAAGTCGCGGTCGAGCGGCTCGGGACGTCCGTCAGGCCCGGTCTGGGTCGAGCAGCGGTCGAGCACCCGGTCGGGGGCCCCCTTGACGAGCACGTGCAGACCGCCCTCGGGGTCCTCGGTGAGCGTCGCCATGTACTTGTTCTCGGACTCGAACGGGACGAGCGCGACGCGCCGCCACCCGGCCGGGTCCAGGCCCGCCTTGAGACCCAGGGTCCGCAGCGCGCCCTCGGTCGGTTCGCCCACCAGGCGCCAGCCGTCGCCCTCCCCGGCGGGCTCGTGGACGATGCGTGCGTCGTTGCACAGCATCATGACCTCGGTCAGGAGCCGCAGGTCGGGGTGCTCGGGCAGCAGCGCGGGGGACCCGTCGAGGCTGACCTCGCCGTCCGGGGTGTAGCCGATCCCGGTCACCGCGTACTCGTGCCCGGCGGTGCGCACGGTGCGGGCCGTCATCTCGTTCTTGGTCAGCGTCCCGGTCTTGTCCGAGCAGATCGTGGTCACCGAGCCGAGCGTCTCGACGGCGGGCAGGCGACGCGTGATCGCCCGTCGTCGGGCCATCTGCTGCACGCCCAGGGCGAGCGTGATCGTCACGAGGGCCGGCAGGCCCTCGGGGACGGCCGCGACCGCGAACCCGATCGCCGCGGACACGAGCTCGGGGGTCTCGAACCCGTGGAACACGCGTCCGATCACGACCATGACCACGGCCATGACGAGGATGAGGACCGCGAGCTTCTTCCCGAACGCGTCGAGCGTGCGCGACAGCGGGGTCTCGAGCGAGTGGACCTCGGAGATGAGGGTCTGGATGCGGCCGATCTCGGTCGTCTCGCCCGTCTCGACGACGACCCCCGTCCCGGTGCCCGCCGAGACGAGCGTGCCCGAGAACAGCATGCTCGCCCGGTCGCCCACGCCGGCCTCGGCGGGCACCGCGTCGACCGACTTGGACGCGGGCACGGACTCGCCCGTGAGGGCCGACTCGTCGACCCGGAGGTTGACGCCCGTGAGCAGACGCAGGTCGGCGGGCACGCGGTCGCCCGAGCGCACCCGCACGACGTCGCCGGGCACGAGGTCGTCGGCGTCGACCTGTGCCCACGCGCCGTCGCGGCGGACCTGGGCGTGGACCGAGAGCATGCCCCGGATGCCGTCGAGGGCCTTCTCGGCGCGCCCCTCCTGGATCAGCCCGATCGCCGCGTTGATGACCGCGACCGCGAGGATCACGGTGAAGTCGATCCAGTCGCCCACGATCGCCTTGAGGACCGCGGACACGAGCAGGATGTAGATGAGGACGTCGTCGAACTGGGAGAGCACGCGACGCCACCACGGGGTGCGCGCGGCCGGGGCCAACCGGTTGGGGCCGACCTCGGCGAGCCGGGTCCGTGCCTGCTCGGTCGTGAGGCCGGCGTCGCTCGACCCGACCTCGGCGAGCACGGCCTGCGGCGGGAGCGCCCAGGGCGTCGGGTCGGCCGTCGCGGGGGCGAGAGGGGTGTCCGAGGCTGTCATGGCTCTCATTCAACGCCCGCTCGTGGTCGAGCACCCGGCGAGAGGCCGGGGTGGGACGAACCGTTCCATCCCACCCCGCTGGCGGGCAGGCCGCCGCGGCCGGGCCGCGCACAGCGGGCGCGGGCCCCGAGGTCCTCCTACCGTGAGGAGTGGCCGCGCACGGTGCGCGGCCGTGAGGAGGACGTACCGTGCTGGTCTCCACCATGAACGATGTCCCGGGCCGGACCGTGCAGCAGGTCGTCGGCGAGGTGACCGGACTGACCGTCCGGTCGCGCAACGTCGGAGCCCAGATCGGCGCAGGGCTCAAGTCGATCGTCGGCGGCGAGCTCAAGGGGCTCACCAAGCAGCTCCAGCAGTCGCGCGACGAGGCCGTCGCCCGCATGGTCGAGGAGGCCACCGCGCAGGGAGCCAACGCGATCCTCGCGATGCGCTACGACAGCGACGAGGTCGGCAACGGCTACCAGGAGATCGTGGCGTACGGGACGGCCGTGGTGCTCGCGCCCTGACGGTGCGGGTTTCCGACGGCGCCGCAGCCCGGCGCCCGGTGCGCGCTGCCGGCGCGGACACCCTTCCGCCGGGCTGCGGGCCTTCGCTAGGGTGCGCGCGAGGGGGATGCGTGATGAGGAGAGGGACCGCGGGCCTGGTGGCCGTCGGGGTGCTGGTCGTGGGCGGGTGCACGGCGACCCCGGTGCCGCAGGAGACGCCGATCGTCGAGGCGACCCTGACGATCGTCGTGCCGGAACGGACCGGCCCGAGCGAGGTCCCGCTCCGCCCGGACGGGTCGACGGTCGCCGCACGGCTCGGGCCCACCGGTGCCGCATCTCTCCTGGGCGGGCTCCTGACGGACGACGAGCGGTTCGGCGCGGTCCGGCTCGACGGCAGCGGGACGGTCCTCCTCGCCTGGCACGGCGACCCGCCCCAGGAGGCGTTGGCCGCGGTCGCCGAGTCCTACCCCGACGTCCTGGTGCGGGTCGAGCCGCTCGACGTGCCTCCAGGAGAGCTCCAGGGGCTCGCGGAGTCGCTCCTCGGGGACGACCGCTGGCCGGGGGTCCGCGCGGTCCACGTCCGTGACGACCTCTCGTCGATCGTCGTCCAGGTCGGCGTCGAGCCCAACCCGCTCACGCTCGCCGAACGGCTCACGGCCGAGGTCGGGTTCCCGGTCGAGGTGGAGGTCGTCGTGTCGCGATGAGGGTCCTGGGACGCCGCTGCGGGGCCGCGGCCTCCGGGTTACGGTCGACAGGTAGCCGACGGCTACGGTCTCGTACCCCGAACCCCGCACGAAGGAGCCACATCATGGCAGTCCGCACCGCCCGCACCGCGTGGAACGGCACGCTCATGGAGGGCACCGGTCAGGTCGAGCTCACGAGCTCGGGGACCGGCACGTTCGACGTCAGCTTCCCGCGCCGCACGGCAGACGAGGCCGAGGGCATCACGAGCCCCGAGGAGCTCATCGGCGCCGCGCACTCCTCCTGCTACGCGATGCAGCTCTCCGGGGTGATCGGCGAGGCCGGCGGGACGCCGGTCGCCCTCGAGGTCAGGGCCGACGTCACGCTGTCGCCGGACCCGGCCGGTGGCCTGCGCATCTCGGCGGTCGCGCTCACGGTCCGCGGCGAGGTCGAGGGCCTCGACGAAGCAGGTTTCCTCGCGGCGGCCGAGAACGCCAAGGCGACGTGCCCGGTGTCCAAGGCGCTGACCGGCGCGACGATCACGCTGGACGCAGCCCTGGAGTCGTAGCGGCCCGGCGTCCCTAGGACGGCAGCAGCGGTGGGCTCTGCGTGCCCGCGCCCTCGACGAGGCCACCGACGACCTCGGTGACCGTGGCCCGGGCGTCGTGCACCGGAGCCCACCGCAGCAGGCGCCGCGCCCGTGAGGTGTCGAGCACCGGCACGGCGAGCGCGACGTCGAACCAGCCCGGGTCGAGCGGGACCAACCGAGCCGCCCAGGCCAGGGCGACCACGCGCCGCAGGGACCCGGGCGACACCTCGCGCAGGCGTCCCTGCGAGACGATCGCGGCGACGTCGGGTCCGGTGAGGACGTCCGGCGCGGCGACGTTGAACGTGCCCGGGTGCCGACCCACGAGGATCTCGCGGTAGGCGTCCGCGAGGTCGTCGGCGTGGACGACCTGCAGGCGCATGCCGCGCGGCCACACGAGCGTCGGCAGATGACCCTTGCGACGCAGCGGCGCCGGCAGCAGCTTGCCGAAGAACAATCGCGACACCTCGCTCGCGGCGTCGCGCTGGAACGTGAACGGCGCGCGCACGCGCGTCACCACGACCCCCGGATGCTCGGCCGAGAACCGGTCGAGGATCTCCTCGACCTCGGCCTTCTGCGCGCTCGAGACGGACCCCGCGATCCCTGCGGTCGGCCAGTACTCGTCCCGGGGCGTGTCGTCGAACGCGGGCGAGCACGCGCTCGCGCACGACGCGACCACCAGGTGCCCGACGCCGGCCCGGGCCGCCGCCGAGGCGACGCGCCGCGTCCCCTCGACGTTGACGCGCGCGAGCTCCTCGCGGTCGTGCGCGGGGTCGATCGCCCACGCGAGGTGGACCACGGCGTCGGCACCCACGAACGCGCCCGCGAGGCGCGACGCCACGACCTCCTCGGGGTCCGTGAGGTCGCACCGGGCCCACTCGGCGGTGTCGAAGGGAGGCACGACGGTGCTCGAGCCGTCCGCGCGCGGCACCCGGCTCGCGACCCCGACGACCGAGGTGACCACCGGGTCACCCGCGAGCCCGCGCAGCAGGGCCGAGCCCACGTTCCCGCTCGCCCCGACGACCACGACACGCATGAAGTCTCCTCTCGACGCCCGTTTCCCCAGGCTACCGACCCGGCGCCGACCCGGCCGGGGCAACGGGGACCTTCACCCCCCGGGGAGGGTGTGCCGTCGTGGTGCCACCCGACAAGGTGCACCCCCGCGGGGTCCAACGGAAGATCGACGGGAGGCTCCGCCGCGGCCCATCCGCACGGGGCTCGCCACGAGAGGACCTGAAGGTGCAGATCGCGATGGACGACGTCCAGGTCGAGGGTCGGCGTGCGCCGATGCTCGAGGCCACCACCCTGACCCTCGCCTCGGGGGAGTGCGTCCTCCTCGCCGGCGAGCCCGGCCACGGGCACACCGCGCTCGCGCTCGTCGCGACAGGTCGCCTCGCCCCGTTCACCGG
Source organism: Oerskovia sp. NPDC056781 (assembly GCF_042789955.1). Lineage (NCBI taxonomy): Bacteria > Bacillati > Actinomycetota > Actinomycetes > Micrococcales > Cellulomonadaceae > Oerskovia > Oerskovia sp. NPDC056781. The sequence continues at coordinate 17,920 of NZ_JBHUAD010000035.1, read as the reverse complement.
GACCGTCACGCTCGTCGGCGACGACGGCACCACCACGACCGAGACCGCCGACCTGCGCCGCGTCACGGCGGTGGTCGACGTCCCCGGGATCTCCGAGCCCGACGAGGCGCTCACGGTCGGGGACGTCGTCGCCGAGGAGCTCTCGCTCGCCGGGCAGCGGTCCCTGCCGGGGCACGCCAAGAAGTGGCTCGACGCGCACGACCTGCTCGACCGTCGCGGCGACCGCGTCGACGAGCTGCACGGCACGCTGCGGACCGCCCTGCTGACCTCCCTCGCGTCCGAGCGGGCGGACGTGCGGTTCCTGGTCCTGACGCTGCCCGACCGGCACGGGGGCGAACCGTCGGGCTGGTGGGCCGTCGCGGAGTCGCTCGCGGCGCTCGGCTACGGCGTGCTCGTGCAGTGCACGCGCTCCTCGGCCCGCGACCTCGGCGCCGACCTGCCGCCCGCGCGCGGCGACGACGCGCTGAGGGCGGCGCCCGTCGAGGCCCTGCGGACGCGCCCTGCTCCCGCCGAGGTCCCGGACGAGCAGCCGGCCGACGACACCGAGCCTGACCTGGCCCCGGTCGAGACGACCGACCCGACCACGTTGTTCGACCGGGCCGAGCCGGGGCGACACCGGGCGGATGCCGTCCCGGAGCCCGAGGTGGTGTCCGGCCCGCCCGACGGACCGGAACCCGGGCCACGGGTCGAGCCGCCCGACGGACCGGAACCCGGGCCACGGGTCGAGCCGCCCGACGGACCGGACCCCGTCACCGACGAGGAGGTCGACCGATGACCGCCGTCCGCCTCGGCATCTCCGAGCTCCGGCGCATCAGCGCCGGTACCCTGCCCAAGCTCGCGATCCTGGCCATGATCGTCATCCCCACGCTGTACTCGGGCCTGTACCTGTTCGCGAACGAGGACCCGTACGCCAAGCTCGCCGAGGTCCCGGCGGCGCTCGTCGTCCAGGACCGCGGCACGACCGTCGAGGACTCGGTCGACGGCACCTCGACCGAGAAGAACTTCGGCGAGGAGGTCGCGAAGCAGCTCGTCGACGGTGACGGCGGGTTCGGCTGGGTCGAGACGACCCAGTCGGACGCCGAGGCCGGCGTGCGGTCGGGGCGCTTCGACGCGGCGCTCGTCATCGGCCCGACGTTCTCGCAGGACCTCGCCTCGTCGGGGAGGTTCGAGCCGCAGCAGGCGAGCCTGGTCCTCATCACCAACGACGCCAACAACTACCTCGTCGCGACCATCGCCGACACGATCGTGGGCAGGGTCCGCGACGCGATCGCGGAGCAGGTCGGGACCGAGGCCGCGGACACGTTCCTCAAGGGGTTCGCGTCGATCCACACGAACCTCGCGAGCGGCGTCGAGGGCGCGCAGCAGCTGGTCGACGGCGCCACGCAGCTCTCCGACGGGACCGTGCAGCTCGTGGACGGCACGGCCCGGCTCGCGGCGGGGGCGAGCGAGGCCGCGAGCGGTGCGGCCCGCCTCGCGGACGGTGCCGACGAGCTGTCGACCGCTACCGGCACGCTCGCCTCGGGCGCGGCCACGCTGTCGGACGGCCTCGACACGCTGCGCAGCAGGACCGCGAACCTCCCGGCGCAGACCCAGGAGCTGGCCGACGGTGCGCAGCAGGTCGCGGACGGCAACGCCCTGGTCGCGGGCTACGGGCAGGAGGCGGCCGCGGCGGCGAGGGACGTCGTCGGGCGCCTCGACGCAGCGCGCGTCGACCTCGAGGCGCGCCTCGCGGAGCTCGTCGCGACGGGCGTCATCACCCAGGAGGAGGCCGACGCCGTCACGCAGGTCCTCGAGGACGCGCGCGGCCCGGTCGAGGAGGCCGCCGCCACGGTCGAGGGAGCCGCCGGGAAGCTGGGCGAGCTCGGCGCGGGCTCGGCGCAGGTCGCGGCGGGGGCGGCGACGCTCGCGGGTGCCACGCCCGCGCTCACGCAGGGCATCGCGACGGCGGCGTCGGGCGGTGACCGGCTCGCGGCGGGCGCGGCCGAGCTCGAGGACGGGGCGGGCACGCTCGCGAGCGGCGCGGAGGCGCTCGCCTCGGGAACGTCCCAGGTGTCCGACGGCGCAGCCGAGCTCGCGTCGTCGAGCGTGACGCTGCGCGACGGGACGGCCGAGCTGGCGTCCGGCACGACCCAGCTCCACGACGGCCTCGCGGCGGGCCTGGGGCGCATCCCCGACGTCGACGAGCAGACGCAGGAGGACACGGCGAAGACGCTCGGCAACCCGGTCGCGGTGCAGAAGGACACCATCGCGAACGCGGGGACGTACGGGGCCGGCCTCGCGCCGTTCTTCCTGTCGCTCGCGGCGTGGATCGGCGCGTACGTGCTGTTCCTGCTCGTGCGACCGCTGTCGAGCCGGTCGCTCGCGGCCGGCCGGCCCGCGTGGCAGACCGCGCTCGGCGGCTGGATCCCGCCGGCGGTGATCGGCGTGGCCCAGGTCGCGCTGATGTTCACGGTGGTGAAGCTCGCGCTCGACATCGACCCCGTGTACGCGGTCGGGACTGCGGTGCTGCTGGTGCTCGCGTCGGCGACGTTCGTCGCGATCCTCCAGGCGCTCAACGTGTACCTCGGCGCGGTCGGCCAGTTCCTGGGGCTCGTGCTGATGCTCGTCCAGCTCGTCACCGCGGGCGGGACGTTCCCGTGGCAGACGATCCCCGAGCCGCTGCGCGCGCTGCACCGCTTCCTGCCCATGTCCTACACGGTCGAGGGGCTCCGGCAGCTCCTCTACGGCGGTGACCTCGCGACCGTCGCGCGCGACGTGGGGGTGCTGCTCGTGGTCCTCGCGGTCGCGCTCGCGGCCACGACGTTCGCCGCGCACCGGCAACGGGTGTGGAGCCCGACGAGGCTGCAGCCGGAGCTGGTGCTCTAGCGATGCGTCAGGACGAGCGTGGCCTGGGTGCTCGCTCGTTCCGACACCGAGCGGCGATCTTGCGACGGGTTCGTCAGGCCGAGATAGGTTCGGACCGGCAGCCCGTCCGTCCCAGCACCAGGAGTCGATCAACGATGAAGCTCGCCGAGGCCCTCGCGCAGCGCGCCGACCTCCAGCGCCGACCTCCAGCGCCGGCTCGCCCAGGTGGCGAGCAGGGCGGTCGCGAACGCCCGCCACCAGGAGGGCGACCTTCCGGCCGAGGACCCGGTCGCGCTGCTCGCCGAGCACGAGCGCACCGCGGCGGAGCTCGAGTCCCTGATCGGGCGCATCAACGCGGCGAACCTCGCGACCGAGGTCGAGCCCGGCCTGACCATGACGGCCGCGCTCGCGCGTCGCGACGTGCTGCGCCTGCGCCACCGGCTCCGGACCGACCTCGCCGACGCGGCATCGGCCTCCCATGACCGGTTCACGCGCACCGAGCTGCGGTACGTGTCGGGCGTGGACGTGCCCGCGACCCGGGCCGAGGCCGACGACCTGGCGCGAACGCTGCGTGAGCTCGACACCCGCATCCAACAGGTCAACTGGACGGCTGACGTCGAGGGTGGCGGCGTGGACTGAGGCTCCGCGCACGGGGTCGCGCAGGTCCCGGTCGACGACTTCTCCGCGCCGTGCTGGTCTGTAGTACACCGAGACACCGACCGGGAGGACGACACCATGGGGAAGCTGACGTTTGCCATGAGCACGAGCCTGGACGGATACGTCGCCGCGCCCGGCGGCGACCTCGGCTGGAGCGTGCCGAGCGACGAGCTGTTCCAGTGGTGGTCCGACCGGGTGGGAGCGACGGGCCTGTCGCTGTACGGGCGCGTCCTGTGGGAGGACATGAGCTCCCACTGGCCGACCGCCGACCAGCAGCCCGGCGTCACGCCGGCGCACGCCGAGTTCGCCCGCCGCTGGCGCGACATGCCGAAGGTGGTGTTCTCGTCGACGATCAGCGCGGTCGACTGGAACGCCCGTCTGTTCAGCGGGGACGCCGTCACCGAGATCGCCCGGCTCAAGGCCGAGGAAAGCGGTCCGATGGACGTCGGCGGTGCCGCGCTCGCTGCGTCGGTCATGCGGGCCGGGCTGATCGACGAGTACGCGATCGTCACCCACCCGGTCCTGGTGGGCGGCGGCACGCCGTTCTTCACACCCTTGGACGCCTGGGTGGACCTGGACCTCGTGGAGACCCGGACGTTCCCCGGGGGTGTGCTCCTGACCAGGTACGAGACCAGGCGCTAGGTCCCACCGGTCGCCCGCGAGGTCGCGCGCCGTGCGACGTCCGGCCGCCCCGCAGTACCGTTGCGACCGGAGCGGACGGAAGTCGGTAGCCACGAGCGGGAGCGAGCACGACCCGGCCCGGGCAGGGCAACTCCAGGAGCCGGTGGGCAGGCTTGTACAGGGTCACTCCTGGCACGGTGCAGCCCAGCACGGCGCACATGTGCACCGCTCACCCGGCACAGCGCACCACCGAGTGCTGGCCCGCACGTGGCGAGGGTGGGTCCGGGGACCTTCCGTCCGCTCCGCACCGCCGTCGGGCATCCCGCCCACCTCCCTGTCCCACGTCGGACCCCCGATCTCGGACACTCCCCGGACGAGCGTCCGCAGCCCGCGGGAGTGGTGGGAGAATCGCCGACGTGACTGCTGAACTCGACGCCGCAGGAGCCCCCGTCCCGCCCGAGCGCACGGAGGCGGACGCCCAGCACGCCGCGAAGGCGGCCGCCGCCGAGAAGGCCGCGCGGTCCGCGGCCCTCAGCGAGGCCGAGCGTGCGGCGGACGCGGCGCGCGAAGCGATCGCGGCCGCGCTGCGCACCACGACGCGCGGCATCGTCGACTCCTCGACGCGGCGCCGGGCCGAGTACTCGACCGACGCGTCGAACTACCGCGTGGTCCCCGAGATGGTCGTCTTCCCGGTCTCGACCGACGACGTCGTGGCGACGCTCGACGTGACGCGCGAGCTGGGCGTGCCGCTCACGGCGCGCGGCGCGGGGACGTCGGTCGCGGGCAACTCGATCGGCCCGGGCGTCGTGATCGACTTCTCGCGGCACGTGAACCGGGTCCTGTCGGTCGACCCGGAGGCGCGCACGGCGCGCATCGAGCCGGGTGTCGTCATGTCGACCCTCCAGAAGGCCGCGGCCCCGCACGGCCTGCGCTTCGGCCCCGACCCGTCGACGCAGAACCGCGCGACGCTCGGCGGCATGATCGGCAACAACGCGTGCGGCCCGCACGCGGTCGCGTACGGGCGCACCGCGGACAACGTGGTCGAGCTCGACGTGGTCGACGGCACCGGCCGACGCTTCACCGCGGGCAAGGGCGACCCGACGTTCGCCGCGGTCCCGGGGCTCGCGCGGATCGTCAGGGACAACATGGCGCTCATCCGGACCGAGTTCGGGCGCTTCGGTCGCCAGGTCTCGGGGTACTCGGTCGAGCACCTGCTTCCGGAGAACGGCTCGGACCTCGCGAAGTTCCTCGTGGGCAGCGAGGGCACGCTCGTCACGATCCTCGAGGCAACGGTCTCCCTGGTCCCGGTCCCGAGCGCGCCCACGCTCGTCGTCCTCGCCTACGAGGACATGCCGACCGCGGCCGACGACGTCCCCGCCCTCCTCTCGCTGAACCCGCTCGCGGTCGAGGGCCTCGACGCGCGGCTCGTCGACGTGGTCCGCCGCGCCAAGGGCGCCGGCTCGGTCCCCGAGCTCCCGCCGGGGGCGGGGTGGATGATGGTCGAGGTCGGGGGAGCGACGCCCGAGGAGGCGTACGCGAACGCCGAGGCGATCGTCGCGGCCTCCGCGTCGACGTCCACGCGGATTCTGCCCGCCGGTCCCGACGCCACGGCCATGTGGCAGATCCGGGCCGACGGCGCCGGTCTGGCCGGGCGCACGCCCGCGGGCGAGCAGGCGTGGCCGGGCTGGGAGGACTCCGCGGTGCCGCCGGAGAAGCTGGGCGCCTACCTGCGCGACCTCGACGCGCTCATGGCGCGCTACGGCGTCGACGGCCTGCCGTACGGGCACTTCGGTGACGGGTGCGTGCACCTGCGCATCGACATCCCGCTCGAGACGTCGGGCTCGGTGCTACGCACCTTCATGACCGAGGCCGCCGAGCTCGTGGCCAAGTACGGCGGCTCGCTGTCCGGCGAGCACGGCGACGGCCGCGCGCGCTCGGAGCTGCTGCCCGTCATGTACTCGCCCGAGGCCATCTCGCTGTTCGAGCAGCTCAAGGCGCTGTTCGACCCGCAGGACGTCCTCAACCCCGGGGTGATCGTGCGGCCCAACGCGGTCGACGCGGACCTGCGCCGGCCCAAGGCTCTGCCCGTGCTGCCGATCAAGGGCGGCTTCTCGTTCAGCCACGACCACGGGGACATGACCCAGGCCGTGCACCGCTGCGTCGGCGTCGGCAAGTGCCGTGCGGACTCGTCGGCGTCGGGCGGGTTCATGTGCCCCTCGTACCAGGCGACCAAGGACGAGAAGGACGTCACGCGCGGACGGGCGCGCGTGCTCCAGGACGCGATCAACGGCACGCTCGTGGGCGGCCTCACGTCGCCCGAGGTGCGGGACTCGCTCGACCTGTGCCTGTCGTGCAAGGCGTGCTCGGCCGACTGCCCCGCGGGCGTCGACATGGCCCAGTACAAGGCCGAGGTCCTGCACCGCACCTATCAGGGCAAGCTGCGCCCCATGAACCACTACGCCCTGGGCTGGCTGCCGCGCTGGGCGCGCCTCGCGGGCATGATGCCGCGCGTCATCAACGCGGTGCTCGGCATCCGACCCCTCGCGAAGCTGGTGCTCAGCCTCGGCGGCATGGACCCGCGCCGCGAGGTGCCGAAGTTCGCCGAGGTCCCCTTCCGCACGTGGTGGAAGCGCGGAGGTGCGACGAACGGGGTACCGGGGCTCGCCGTCGGGCAGACGCCCGGGCGGCCCAAGGCGGGCAAGCGGCCGCAGGTCGTGCTGTGGACCGACTCGTTCAGCGACGCGCTCGCCCCCTCGGTGCCGCAGTCCGCGGTCGCGGTGCTCGACGCCGCGGGCTACGACGTGATCGTGCCCGACCAGCAGGCCTGCTGCGGCCTGACCTGGATCAGCACGGGCCAGCTCGACGGCGCCCGCAAGCGTCTCGAGAACCTGCTCCAGGTCCTGGGACCGTTCGCGGTCAACGGGATCCCGATCGTCGGGCTCGAGCCCTCGTGCACCGCGGTGCTGCGCTCCGACCTGCTCGACCTCTTCCCCGACGACCCGCGCGCGAAGGCCGTCGCCGGCGCCACCAACACGGTCGCCGAGCTCCTCACGCGCCCCGAGACCCGGCCCGCGCCCGAGACCTGGCAGGTCCCCGACCTGTCCGACGTCACGGCCGTCGTCCAGCCGCACTGCCACCAGCACTCCGTCATGGGCTTCGCGGCCGACGAGAAGCTCCTGCGCGGGGCCGGCGCCACGATCGACACGCTCGCCGGCTGCTGCGGTCTGGCCGGGAACTTCGGCATGGAGAAGGGCCACTACGACGTGTCGGTGCAGGTCGCGGAGAACGCGCTCCTGCCCGCGCTGCGCAAGGCCGGGCCGAACGACATCTTCCTCGCCGACGGGTTCTCGTGCCGCACCCAGGCCGACCAGCTCGGCGGCGTGCAGGGCAAGGCGCTCGTCGAGCTGCTCGCCGAGCGGCTCTAGGCCGGCGCCTCGGGGGGCGCGGCCTGCGCCCCCGCGCCGCGGGTCTCCGGCTCCTGGACGCCGACCTGCCACGTGAACGGCGCGAAGTCGAGCGTCTCGTCGCGCCACGACGCCCTGCGCGCGGCGTACGCCCAGAACGGCAGCGCCACGAAGACCACGCTGAGCCCGACGAGCAGACCCACGTACGTCGTCGGGCTGCCCACCTCGACCTGCGCGGGCGGCACGAAGCTCACGACCAGGGCGAGCGTCGCAGCGAGCAGCCCGCACCCGCCGATGACCCACACGCCCACGATGCCGCCGGGCACGCGGTAGCGCCGCGGTCGGCCCGGCTGGGAGTAGCGCAGGGCGATCACGGCCGCGAACATCAGCACGTACGCGACGAGGTACAGGATCACCGTGAGCTGGCTCAGGAGCTGGTACGCGGCCTGCACCGACGGCAGGATCACGAACATGACCGACAGGACCGTGACCACCGCGGCCTGGACCAGCAGGATGCGCGACGGCATGCCCGCCCGGTTCGTGCGGTGGAACCAGCGCGGCAGGTAGCCCGCGCGCGCGACCGACAGCAGACCCGTCGCAGGACCCGCGACCCAGGTCACGACGCCCGCGAGGACCCCGACGGCGAGCATCGCCGCGAGGATCGGCCCGGCCCACCCGATGCCCGCCCAGGCGAGCAGCGTGTTGAAGGCCGTGAGCAGGCTCTGCGTCAGGTCGATCTGCCCCGTCGGGATCACGACGGCGATCGCGAGGGTCCCCAGCACGAGCACGACGACGGCCCCCAGCGCGGCCACGAGGATCGCGATCGGGTAGTTGCGGACCGGGTTCCGGATCGAGCGCACGTGCACCGCGTTCATCTCCATGCCCGCGTAGAACAGGAAGATGCCCGCGGCCAGCACGATGTTGGAGAACTTCGACAGGTCCGGCACGAACGCCCCCCACGAGAGCTCGACCTGCGACGGGTTGCCGCTCGCCAGGTACGCCGCGGCCAGCCCGATCAGCAGCGCGGCCGGCACGAGCGTCCCCACGATGCCGCCCCACTTCGCGACCTGGGAGAACGACTTCACGCCCCGCAGCGCGATGAGCGTCGCGAGCCAGAACACCCCGAGGACGACCGCGAGCACGAACACCTTGTCGCTCGACACCTGCGGGGCCGCCGCGGCGTCGCCCGTGTAGGCGAGCGTGACCGCGGCGAACGTGAGGATCGTGGGGAACCAGATGCAGCCCTCGATGAACACCATGAAGATCGCGAGGAACCCCCACCGGCTGCCGAACGCCTCGCCGACCCAGCGGAACATGCCGCCCTCCTCGGGCCAGCCGGTGGCGAGCTCGGCCGCGACCAGGCCTACCGGGGCGAGGAAGAACAGTGCCGCGAACAGGTAGTAGAACGTCGAGGCGAGCCCGTACTCGGCCTCGGCCGGCAGCCCGCGCAGGCTCACGACCGCGACGATGTTCATGACGGCGAGCGCGGCGACCGTGATGGTGCCCGCGCCGGGCGTCCTGCGTGCTTCGCTCACGTGCTGGGCCCTTCCTGCGACGGTCTGGTGCGGGGTCGTGGCCGACGGCGCGACTCACGCATCGTGGCACCGGGGGAGCGGCGGCGCGCGGGGAGGGCGCGGCGGCTCGGGCTCTGCCCGGGCTCTGCTGCGGGCCCGGGGGCGGCCGGGGGCTGGCAGCATGGTCGGCATGGAGTTCCAGGACGTCGTCCGCCGCCGCCGCATGGTCCGCCGCTTCACGGACGAACCTGTCCCGCCGCGGGCCGTGGACCGCATGCTGCGCAACGCGGTCCGCGCACCCAACGCAGGCTTCGCGCAGGGGTGGGCGTTCGTCGTCCTCGACACCCCCGAGGGCGTCGCGCGCTTCTGGTCCGCGACCTCGCCCCGCGTGGCGGTCGGGGCGGGGGACGGCGGCGAGGCCCGCGAGAACCGGTGGCTCACGGGGATGCGCACGGCCCCCGTGGTCGTCGTGGTCCTGACGTCGCGCGAGGCGTACCTGCGCCGGTACGCCGAGGACGACAAGGCGCGCGCGGCGGCGCAGGCCGCGGGCGAGGGGGACGCGCCGTGGGACGTGCCGTACTGGCACGTCGACGCGGGCATGGCGTCGCTGCTCATGCTCCAGACCGCGGTCGACGAGGGGCTGGGGGCGTGCTTCTTCGGGGTGCCGCCGGGGCAGGTCGAGGCGTTGCGGGAGGCGTTCGAGGTGCCGGACGAGTTCCTGGTGACCGGGGTGGTCGCCGTCGGGCATGCGGCAGACCCGGCCCCTCGGGAGGGTGCGGGGGGAGCCGGGACCGGCGCTGCGCCGTCGGGCGGGTCACCCACGCGGCGCCCGCGCCGACCGCTCGAGGACGTGGTGCACCGCGGCGGGTGGTGAGCGGCGGGTGGTGCGCGGCAGTGGTGCGCGGCGCGGTCAGCGCAGGTCGAGCCGCATGAGCACGCGCGGGAAGCCGTTGAGGACCGAGCCCGTCGTCGCGGCCTGCGTGAACCCGGCGTCCTCGAAGAGCTTCTTGGTGCCCGCGTAGGCCATGGTCAGGTCGATCTTCTTCCCCTGGTTGTCGAGCGGGTACCCCTCGACGGCCGGTGCGCCGTGCTCGCGGGCGAAGGCGACCGCACCCTTCAGCAGGTGGTGCGAGATGCCCGACCCCCGGTGACCGGGGCGCACCCGCACGCACCACACCGACCACACGTCGAGGTCGTCGACGTGCGGGATCTTGCGGTTGCGGGCAAAGGCCGTGTCGGCGCGCGGGTGCACCGCGGCCCAGCCCACGACCTCGTCGCCCTCGTACGCGAGCACGCCGGGCGGCGGGTCCTGGCGGCAGAGCCTCTCGACCAGGGCCCCCCGCTCAGGGCCGACGAGCGCGACGTTCTCCTTCGACGGCAGGCGGTAGCTCAGGCACCAGCACACGTTGGCGTCGGGCCGCTTGGGCCCGACCATCGTGCGCACGTCGGCGAACACCGTCGCGGGCCGCACCTCGATCGTCATGCGGCCACGATGCCACCGGGTGCGGGCCCGAGCAATCGCCGACCCGCCGGGGTGTCATGACCCGCGAGACCCGGGGACCACCCTCGTTCTGACAGGTGGTTCAGGTGTGGGAGCCGGCCCGGCCCATGGCTCGGTGCAGCTCGGACAGCTCGTCGCGCGCCCGTACGTCGGCGGGGAGCTCGGACCAGTCGTCGAGCGTGTCGAGGTCGACCGCGGTCCCGGTCCGCTGCACGACGGCGGCGCGCACGCCCCGCAGCCTGGCCTCGGCCAGGTGCGCCTCGAGACTCCCGACGCCGAACCGGAACGAGAACGGTGCGTCGGCGTCGAGCACCAGGAGGTTGGTGCCCGAGCGCGTACGGTCGGTCGCGACGACGACCGGTGCGTCCTCGGCGAGCAGGGCCTCGACGTCGTCGGTCGTGAGCGCGGGGAGGTCGGCATGGGCGACGAGGAGCCGGACGGGTCGCGCGGCCTCCTCGCCCGCCGGGTCGGCGAGGTTCGCGACGATCTCCCGCCCGACGTCGAGCGCGGCGTTCAGCCCGGGACGGCCCGCGGGCTGAAGGACGATCTGGAGGCGGCCGGGACCGTCGCCCTCGGCGCTGTCGCCGTCACCCTCGGCGGGTGAGTCGGTCACCGTCGGCGGGGTGTCGTCCATCGGCGGTGGCACCGGCTCGACCAGGGTGCCCAGCGCGCGCCAGGTGAACCGTGGGTCCGACGTCACGACGAGCACCCGTTCCACTGCCTCGCTCGTGAGCAGCGTCCCGACCACGTGCCGCGCGAGCGTCGCGATCAGGCGGCTGCGCTCGGCCGGGTCGAGCACGGTCGCGAGCCGCGACTTGCCCGACGAGCCGTCGCGCAGCGGCACCACGGCCACGACGCGCTGCCGGGCCGGGGACGCACCCGCCGCACCCGTGACCGTGGGGTGAGCGGCGCCGTCGGGCGTCATGCCGAGGCCGCGAGCAGCTCGCGCGCCAGGCGCTCGCGGCCCTGCGCCCCACCCATCACCGTGTCCGTCACGAGCACCTCGAGGCCCAGGTCCTCGATCGCGGGCGCGAGGTCGTGGTCGGTCTCGTCGATGCACATGACGTCGACCAGCCCCACGTACAGTCGCGCGACGCCGAGCGCCGAGACGTCGTGCCCGAGGCTCGCGAGGACCGACGCCGCCGGGCCCTTGAGCGCGCGGCCGCCCACGATCGGGCTCACCGCGACGCGACGGGCCGTCGTGGACGCGAGGGCGTCGCGCACGCCCGGCACGCTCAGGATCGGCTCGATCGACAGGAACGGGTTCGACGGCGCGACGACCAGCAGGTCCGCGCCCGAGACCGCGTCGAGCACGCCCGGGGCCGGGGTCGCCTGCTCGGCGCCCACGAACGTCAGCCCCAGGACCTCGTCGCGGTGCTGGCGGGCGACGAAGTACTCCTGGAAGCCCAGCGACCCGTCGGCCGTCTCCACGACGGTCACCACGAGGTCGTCCGTCATGGGGAGCAGGCGCGAGCGCACGCCGAGCGAGGCCGTGAGCTGGGCCGTGACCTCGGTCAGGCTCGCCCCCGCCCGCAGGCGAGCCGTGCGCACCACGTGCGTCGCGAGGTCCTTGTCGCCCAGCGTGAACCACGTGTCCTCGCCCAGGCGCCGCATGGCGTCGAGCGTCGCGTAGGTCTCCCCGGCCAGGCCCCAGCCGCGCACGTCGTCGGCGAGGCCCGCGAGCGTGTACGTCACGGTGTCGAGGTCCGGGCTGATCGCGAGGCCGTGCAGCTCGACGTCGTCGGCCGTGTTGACCACGACCGTGAGGTCGGCCCCCGCGAGCTCCATGCCGTGGGCGAGCTTCGCGCCACCCACACCGCCTGCCAGGACCGTCACCCGCACGTCGTTCACCACGGGTCGAGCATAGTTGGGTGACCTGGGGCAGCGGTGTGCGGCGGCGTGCTCAGAGCAGGGGCAGCATGCGTCCCAGGTCCGGCACCGAGTCCGAGGTGTGGAGCGGTGCGAGCGCACGGGCCAGGACGTCGACGTCGTAGGGGATGCGGCCCGTCGCGAGGCGGACCCACAGGCGCGGGTCGACGACCTCGAGGCTCCAGCCGCCGCGCGTCACGACGATGCGCAGCAGCTCGGCGGCGACCATGTCCAGGGCGCCGCGGTCGACGGCCTTCTCGGCGACGCCCGGCAGGCTGCGCTCCAGGTCGTCGGCGTGCACGACGAGCTCGATGAGGCGCGAGACCACCATGTCGCGCAGCGTGATGGGGCCGCGGCGAGCCTGGACCACGGTCTCGGTCGGGGCGAGCTCGTCGAGCCGTGCGAACGCGCGACGGGCGTACCCGGCGACGGCGGCCAGCCGGTCCGCCGCGATCTCCTCGTCGAGGGCGCGGGTCACCTGGGCGATCTGCTCGGCGCGCTCGGGGTAGGTGCCGAGGTACTCGGCGAGCGTGAGCGGGTTGGTGCCGGGGGCGACCGGCCCTGCGGCCACGAGCGCGTCCATGGCGCGGCCCAGGTGGGACACGAGCTCCCCCACGGTCCAACCCACCAGGACGCTGGGCTGGTCGACGGCGTCGTCCAGGGTGTCGTCGAGCGACCCGAGCCACCTCTCGAGGCGGTCCCACTGTGTACGGAGGGCTGCGGTGGCCTCGGCCAGGTCTGCGGTCATGGGGACATCGTGCCGGGTACGGGGCGCGGCGTCACGCGCGGTGCGCAGGGTGGACGTCCGGGGGCGGGGCGCCGAGTGTGCAGTTCGGGTCGTTCCCGACGCGTGCGGACGACCCGAACTGCACGCTCGACGTCCGGCAGAGCGTGCCGGGCCGGAGCCGACCCGTTCTCCGGCCGCACTCAGACCTGCGCGCGCTCCCCGAGGAACTGCGTGACCATGGGCCCGAGCTGGTCGAACTCGATGAGGAACCCGTCGTGCCCGAACTCCGAGTGCAGGAGCCGCAGCGGCTGCGCGCCCGGGATGCCCTGCGCGATCCGTGCGGAGTGCTCGGGGAGGAACAGGCGGTCGGTGTCGACGGCCACGACGAGCGCGCGGGCCGTGATCTGGCCCAGGGCGGCGTCGACGCCGCCGCGGTCGCGGCCCAGGTCGTGCGTCAGCATGGACTCGGTCAGCACGACGTAGGAGTTCGCGTCGAAGCGGCGCGAGAGCTTGTCGCCGTGGTGGTCCAGGTAGGACTGGACGGCGTAGCGGCCGTCCGTGAACGGGTCCTCGCCGCCCTGCGGCAGGCGGCCGAAGCGCTCGTCGAGCTCGCGTGCGCTGCGGTAGGTCGCGTGCGCGATCTGCCGCGCGATGCCGAGGCCCACGTGGGGTCCCTGGTCGTCGGGCACGTCGTAGTAGTCTCCGCCGCGGTACTGCGGGTCGGCGCGGATCGCGCCGAGCTGCGGGTGTGCCCATGCGATCTGGTCGCCCGACGTCTGAGCACCCGACGCGATGACCGCGACCGACTCGACCGTGATGCCGGCCTCGGGGCCGAGGATCGCCCACTCGAGGACGCGCAGCCCGCCCATGGACGCACCGATCACGAGCTCCCACGACGAGATGCCCAGGGTGCGGGCGAGCTCGATCTCGACGGCGACCTGGTCGCGGGTCGTCACGCGCGGGAAGCGCCCGCCCCAGGGGCGGCCGTCCGGCCCGTCCGACGCAGGGCCCGTGGTGCCCTGGCAGCCGCCGAGCACGTTGGGCGCGACGACGAAGTACCGGTCGGTGTCGATGGGGGCGCCCGGCCCGACCATCGCCTCCCACCAGCCTGCGGACAGGTGGCCGGGTCCGGTCGGGCCGACGACGTGCGAGTCCCCGGTCAGCGCGTGCAGCACCAGGACGGCGTTGGAGCCGTCGGGCGCGAGCGTGCCCCAGGTCTCGTACGCGACGCGCACGTCCGGGAGCCTGCCCCCGGCCTCGAGGTCGAACGTACCGACGTCGGCGAAGAGGCGGTCCCCGGCGTCGTCCCCCTCGCGCCACGCGGCCGAGGCCGGGACGGGCGCCTTGGCCCGGGCACGCGAGTCCGACCCGCGCGGCGGGCGCGGTGACGCGGAGGGAGCCGGAGAAGTCATCGCCGTCCACTGTACGGCCGGGGCACCGGGCGCGCCCCGGCCGTCCAGAATCGTCATCGCGTGTCCCGGTGCCCTACTCCGCCGTGACCGAGGCAGCGGTCGCGGCGTCGGACCCCAGCGCGGCCTTCGCGGCGGTGAACCCCGCCTCGAGGTCCGCGAGGATGTCGTCGACGTGCTCGATCCCGACGGACAGGCGGACGAGGCCCGGCGTGACGCCGGCCTTGACCTGCTCCTCGGGGCTGAGCTGCGCGTGCGTCGTGGACGCCGGGTGGATGACGAGCGAGCGGACGTCACCGATGTTGGCGACGTTCGAGTGGAGCGTGAGCGCGGACACGAACGCCTGCCCGGCGTCGGCGCCGCCGTCGAGCTCGAACGTGACGATCGCGCCCGCTCCGCGCGGCGTGTACTTCTGCGCGTTGGCGTACCAGGGGCTCGACGGGAGGCCCGCGTAGCCCACGGACACGACGTCGTCGCGCGACTCGAGCCACGCCGCGACCGTCTTGGCGTTCTCGACGTGGCGCTCGACGCGCAGCGACAAGGTCTCGATGCCCTGGGCGATGAGGAACGCGTTGAACGGCGAGATGGCCGACCCGAGGTCCCGCAGGAGCTGGACACGCGCCTTGAGGATGTAGGCGAGGTTCGCGCCGAGGATGCCGTCCACGCCGAGGTCACGGGCGTACACGATCCCGTTGTAGCTGGGGTCGGGGGTGTTGAAGTTCGCGAACCGCTCGGGGTCCTTCGAGAAGTCGAAGTTCCCGGAGTCGACGATCACGCCGCCGATCGCCGAGCCGTGCCCGCCGAGGTACTTGGTCGCGGAGTGGATGACGATGTCCGCGCCGAACTCGATGGGGCGCAGCAGGTAGGGCGTCGCGACGGTGTTGTCGACGATGAGCGGGACACCGACCTCGTGCGCCGCGGCGGCGACGGCCTCGATGTCGAGGACGTCCGCCTTGGGGTTGGGGATGGTCTCGGCGAAGAACGCCTTGGTGTTGGGGCGGGCCGCGTCGCGCCACGCCTGCGGGTCGTGCGGGTCGCTCACCCAGGTGGTCTCGACGCCGAGCTTGGCGAGCGAGTACTGGAGCAGGTTGTACGTGCCGCCGTACAGCGATGGGCTCGCGACGACGTGGTCGCCGGCCTCGGCGACGTTGAGGATCGCGAACGTCGTCGCGGCCTGGCCGGACGCGAGGAGCAGCGCGCCGACGCCGCCCTCGAGGTTGGCGATGCGGTTCTCGACGACCTCGGCGGTCGGGTTGCCGATGCGCGTGTAGATGGGGCCGAGGTCCTTGAGGGCGAAGCGGTCGGCGGCGACGCCTGCGTCGGGGAAGACGAACGACGTGGTCTGGTAGATGGGCAGCGCGCGGGCCCCGGTGGTGGGGTCGGGCGTCTGGCCGGCGTGGATCTGGCGGGTCTCGAAGGACCAGCGGGGCTCGGTGCTCATGGTGGCTCCTTGGGGGTGCGGGGGAGGGAGCCGCAGGTGCGTCCGGTGGCCTGGTTCCGGGGCGGTCCGCGGCGGGGCAGTGAGGGGACTGGTGCGCACGCGGTGGGCGGGTCCGGCCGGACGTCGGGGGGCGGCTGACGGTCGTCGTCAGGTCGCCGGTCCGAGGTGCGTCCGGGTTCCGCCCGCAGGGCAGGCGAACGTGCGCTGGGGGTCAGCTACACATTCGGCGGCAGGTCATGTCCCGAGAGTAGGTCGGCATCTCATCCGGCGATACCCCCATCTCGCGATACGAGACCAGCGGAGCCGACATTCACCCAGGGGCGGGCCCTGTTCACCCGTGTACCGAGTCGCCTACCCGCGGGTCGCCGGAGAGACTGGACGTCGGCTGCCACCGTGGCCCCACGGCCGCCGGTGCGGCCGACCCGTCCCGACGACGCATAGGAGGAGCGTGACGCTCTCGCCCCCTTCCCCCCAGCAGGCGACACCCGCCCGACGGCGCCGCGCACCCCAGGAGACCGGGGCGCCCCGGGGCGCGGGGCGCCTCGCGGTCGTCGCGACCCTGGCCGTCGCGCTCACCGGTGGGGTCGCCCCGATCGCGGAGGCCGACCCCTCCGACGACTCCCGCTCGGCCCAGCAGGACGAACGCTCGGTGAACCAGCGCGTGGCCCAGATCGAGGCCGATCTCGCGGTCCTCGCAGGACAGCAGGACGACGCCTGGATGCGCGCGGGCCTCGCGGCCGAGGACGCGACCGACGCGCAGATGGAGCTCGACGCCGCGAAGGCCGAGGTCGAGGCCGCACAGGCTGCGCTCGAGGAGGCCGAGGCCGGGGAGGCCGGAGCGCGGTCCGCCATGGGAGCCACGTACCGCGCGTCGCGTCAGTCCGGTGGCTCCCTCGACACGCTGCGCGTCGTGCTCGACGCCGACGAGCTCGACCAGATCGTCGCGTCCGAGCAGGCGCAGCGGCTCACCGGCCGCAAGGTCCAGGCGGTCGCCGACGGGCATCGCACGGCTCGCGCCCTGGCGGACTCCGCACGGGCACGGTCGGTCGCGGCCCAGGAGGAACGGGCCGCCGCCAGCGAGCGCGCCGACCAGACCTTGGCCACAGCCCTCCAGGCGCAGCAGGGGATCGACGGGGCGGTGCGGGCCGCGACCGCGCGCCGTGACGAGCTCCTCGCGGACCTCGCGGCGGCACGGGCCACGACCGTCGAGGAGGAACGCGCACGCCAGGACGCCCTGGACGCCGAGCGTCGGCGGGCGGCCGAGGAGCAGGCACAGGGGGACCGTGGTGGCCAGAACGTGCCGTCGCCGGGCACGGGCGGAACCCCGACGGCTCCGCCGTCGGGCGGGGGGAGCGTCTCGCCTCCGGTGACGCCGCCCGTGACGCCTCCGGTGACCCCGCCGGTCACGCCTCCGGTGACGCCGCCTGTGACACCTCCGGTGACACCTCCGGTCACGCCTCCGGTGACCCCGCCGGTCACACCGCCCGTCACGCCCCCGGGATCGGGCGCCGCCAAGGGCCAGGCCGCGGTCGACTGGGCGCGGACCAAGATCGGCGCCGACTACCTCTGGGGCGGCAACGGGCCCGCGTACGACTGCTCGGGGCTCACGTCGCAGGCGTGGTCGAGCGTGGGCGTCAACATCACCCGGACCTCCCGTTCGCAGTACGCGAAGGTGGCGAAGGTCGGCTACGACCAGCTCCGTCCCGGGGACCTCATCTTCTACGGCAGGAACACGCAGGACCCGAGCACGATCTGGCACGTCGCGATCTACGCGGGCGGCGGCCAGATGATCGAGGCCTCGCAGCCCGGGGTGCCCGTCCGGATCACCCCGGTGCGCTGGACGAACACCATGCCGTACGCAGGCCGCCCCTGACCGGTGAGCACCACCCCGAGCCGTCACGACAGAAGGCCCGGGCCCCGTGAGGGGCCCGGG
>NZ_JBHUAD010000034.1:0-24339 GCF_042789955.1 Oerskovia sp. NPDC056781 | reverse complement strand
AGTTCGGGCTGTCGCCAGGCTCTCGGGACAGCCCGAACTGCACGCTCGACGCACACCCGCACGTGCCGACCCCCGCCCCGAGGGCTACGGTCGGGGAAAACCGCTCGAAGAGGAGAGGTCCCATGACCGGACTCGTCGCCACCGCCTCGATCCACATCGCCGCCCGCCCCGAGAGGGTGTGGGCCGAGCTCGTCCACCCCTCCGCGACCTGGATGCTGGGAGCCAACGTCGAGACGGACTACCAGCCGGGCAGCACCATCACGTTCGAGGGCCAGTACCAGGGCAAGCACTTCGAGGACCACGGCACGGTCCTCGAGGTCGACCGGCCCAGGACGCTGCGCTTCACGCACTTCTCCCCCACGAGCGGCGTGCCCGACGTCCCGGAGAACCACCACGAGATCGCGATCACGCTCGCCCCGGACCCGAAGGGCACGCGTGTGACGATCCGGCAGGACAACAACGACTCCCCCGAGGCGGTCGAGCACTCCGAGGAGCTGTGGCGCACCGCGCTCGCCTCGCTCGCGGGGCACGACTGACCCCGCAGGACCGCTGCCTCCCGCCCCCGCGGAGCGGCCCGGCGGGACGCCGTGCGCGGCAGGCCACACCCTCACGCCCGACGGCGTGGCCCGCCCTGCTCCGTCAGGCTGCCGAGGCCGGTGCCCCCGCGCGCACGACGCTGACCGGGGTCGCGTTCATCAGGTTGTCCGCGACGCAGCAGCGTTCCTCGGCGGCCACGAGGAGTGCGTCGATCTCCTCGGGGGTCGCGTCGGCGTCGACGTCGATCTCGAGCCGGATGCCCTGGAAACCCGCGCGGTCCGGGGTCGGGCGCCCCATCAGCCGCTGGGGGTTGAGAGATCCCGTCGCCGTGACGCTCAGGCTCCGCACCTCGATGCCGCGCTCCTTGGCGACCATGTGGGTCGTGATGTTGAGGCAGCCGGCGAGGCCGGACAGGACGAGCTCGACGGGGTTGGGGCCCGTGTCGTCGCCGCCGAGCGACGCGGGCTCGTCGATCGTGACGGAGAAGTCCCTGATCTGGACGTCGAGGCGCGTCGGGGACTTCGCGGTGCCGGTGACCGTCGCGGTGTACTGGGGTGCCATGTGCCTGCCGTTCTCCTTGAACTGATACTGATGTACCAGTTTCCCGCGCCGGAGTCGTCCAGCGTCAGGGACGTTGGTCCCGCACCCGCGGCCCTACGTCCCCGCCCCGCGCCACGACGTTCCCAGGTGCGCCGAAGGGCCCCGATCCCTGAGGATCGGGGCCCTTCGAGCCGGTCGGCGTCAGACGACCGGGGATCGACAACCGATGGCTGCCGGGAGGATCACTCCGCGCCGGCCTGCAGCTCGCCGGTCGGCGGGAGGTCGGCCGTCGAGATGCCCGCGGGGGCGTTGAGCGCTGCCGTCGCGGCGACGCTCACCGGGCCACGCTCGTGGTCGTCCTTGGAGACGCCACGGAACGTGAACTCGCCCAGCAGGCCCTCGCCCTCGGCATCGACCAGGACGATCTGGCCGGCCTTGAGCTCGCCGAACAGGATCTTCTCGGACAGCACGTCCTCGATGTCGCGCTGGATCGCGCGACGCAGCGGACGAGCGCCGAGGACCGGGTCGTAGCCCTTCTCGGCCAGCAGTGCCTTCGCGGCGGTCGTGAGCTCGATGCCCATGTCCTTGTCGCGCAGGCGCTTGTCCAGCTTGGCGATCATCAGGTCGACGATCTGGACGATCTCGGTCTGCGAGAGCTGCGGGAAGACCACCACGTCGTCGACGCGGTTGAGGAACTCGGGGCGGAAGTGCTGCTTCAGCTCGTCGTTCACCTTGGCCTTCATGCGGTCGTAGCTCGTCACGAGGTCGCCGCCGGCGTTGAAGCCGGTCTGCAGACCCTTGGCGATGTCCCGCGTCCCGAGGTTCGTGGTCATGATGATGACGGTGTTCTTGAAGTCCACCACGCGGCCCTGCGAGTCGGTCAGGCGACCGTCCTCGAGGATCTGCAGGAGCGAGTTGAAGATGTCGGCGTGCGCCTTCTCCACCTCGTCGAACAGGACCACGGAGAACGGACGACGACGGACCTTCTCCGTCAGCTGGCCACCCTCGTCGTAACCGACGTAGCCGGGGGGCGAACCGAAGAGACGCGAGACCGTGTGCTTCTCCGAGAACTCCGACATGTCGAGCTGGATGAGGGCTTCCTCGTCCCCGAAGAGGAACTCGGCGAGCGCCTTGGCCAGCTCGGTCTTACCGACACCCGTGGGGCCGGCGAAGATGAACGAGCCACCGGGACGCTTGGGGTCCTTGAGGCCTGCACGCGTGCGGCGGATCGCCTGGGAGAGCGCCTTGATGGCCGTCTCCTGGCCGACGACGCGCTTGTGCAGCTCGTCCTCCATCTTCAGCAGGCGCGACGACTCCTGCTCGGTGAGCTTGAGCACCGGGATGCCGGTCGACATCGCGAGCACCTCGGCGATCAGGTCCTCGTCCACCTCGGCGACGGTGTCCAGGTCTCCGGCCTTCCAGGCCTTCTCCTTGTCCGCGCGCTGCTGCGTGAGCTGCTTCTCGGTGTCGCGCAGACGCGCGGCCTTCTCGAAGTCCTGCTCGTCGATCGCGGACTCCTTGTCGCGACGCGCCTCGGCGATCTGCTCGTCGAGCTCCTTGAGCTCCGGCGGGGCGGTCATGCGACGGATGCGCAGGCGCGCGCCGGCCTCGTCGACCAGGTCGATCGCCTTGTCCGGCAGGTACCGGTCGTTGATGTACCGGTCGGCCAGCGTCGCGGCAGCCACCAGCGCGGCGTCCGTGATGGACACGCGGTGGTGCGCCTCGTAGCGGTCGCGCAGACCCTTGAGGATCTCGATCGCGTGCGGCAGGCTCGGCTCCGAGACGAGGATCGGCTGGAAACGACGCTCCAGGGCCGGGTCCTTCTCGATGTGCTTGCGGTACTCGTCGAGCGTGGTCGCACCGATGGTCTGGAGCTCGCCGCGAGCCAGCATCGGCTTGAGGATGCTCGCCGCGTCGATCGCGCCCTCGGCAGCACCCGCACCGACCAGCGTGTGGATCTCGTCGATGAACAGGATGATGTCGCCGCGCGTGCGGATCTCCTTGAGGACCTTCTTCAGGCGCTCCTCGAAGTCACCGCGGTAGCGGGACCCGGCGACCAGGGCGCCGAGGTCCAGCGTGTAGAGCTGCTTGTCCTTGAGCGTCTCCGGCACGTCGCCACGGACGATGTCCTGGGCGAGGCCCTCGACGACGGCCGTCTTGCCGACGCCCGGCTCACCGATCAGCACCGGGTTGTTCTTGGTGCGGCGCGAAAGGACCTGCATGACGCGCTCGATCTCCGAGGTGCGTCCGATGACGGGGTCGAGCTTGCCCTCGCGTGCGGCCTGTGTGAGGTTGCGGCCGAACTGGTCGAGCACGGCCGAGCCGGACGGCTGGCCCTCGGCAGGGCCACCCGCGGCGACGGGCTCCTTGCCCTGGTACCCGGACAGCAGCTGGATGACCTGCTGGCGCACGCGGTTGAGGTCGGCGCCCATCTTCGTGAGGACCTGGGCTGCGACACCCTCTCCCTCACGGATGAGCCCGAGCAGGATGTGCTCGGTGCCGATGTAGTTGTGGCCGAGCTGAAGGGCCTCGCGGAGCGAGAGCTCCAGGACCTTCTTGGCGCGCGGCGTGAACGGGATGTGCCCGCTGGGGGCCTGCTGGCCCTCGCCGATGATCTCGGTGACCTGCGAGCGCACACCGTCGAGGGAGATGTTGAGGGACTCCAGCGCCTTGGCTGCGACTCCCTCTCCCTCGTGGATGAGGCCGAGCAGGATGTGCTCGGTGCCGATGTAGTTGTGGTTGAGCATCCGTGCCTCTTCTTGGGCAAGGACGACGACCCGACGGGCTCGGTCGGTAAATCTCTCGAACATGTGCTGCTCCTCACGAGCGGCGTACACCCGCACCGGTGGTGCTCAGGCCTGACCGCAACGACTCTATCCGGGACCAACGGGGCCGACCCCACGGATATGCCCTTGTTCGCCAGGGGCGTGACGAGGGGCTCGCTCCGTGACCTTCGGCAGGACCGCGACCGGTGTCCGGAGGCTGTCCGTTCCGCCCGTCGGTGACCGTTAGGCGAGGTGGAGATGACCGAAACGCGAGGTCAGGGCACCACGGTCGCCGCAGCGCCCGCCCCGAGGGCGACCGACGCGCCCGACCCGTCGGTACCCGACGCGTCGGCGACCGACGTGCCCGACGCGCCCGACCCGACCGCCTCGAACGTCTGCGGCAGCACGAGGACGAGGACCGTCACGAGAACGCTCGCCGCGACCTCGCCCATCCCGAACTGCATCGGCGTCGCCTCCGTGCGCGGCACCCAGAGCGCACGCACCGTCAGCCCCGCGAACAGCGTGGCCGCGGGCCACCACACGAGCCCGGCGGCTGCGAGGGCGGCGGACGCGACCACGCCGGCCGTCAGGTGGTAGACGACCGACGCGACGCGGTAGGACCGCTCGCCGCGCTCACGGATCAGGGTCTTGACGTACAGGATCGTCCCCGCGAAGTACGCCAGCACCACCACGAACAGCGCCCACACCTGGGGCCACCCGATCCCCGCGACGCCCGTGACGCCGTCGGGCAGGGTCGTCCCCGGCCAGACGCCGGGGGCCCGGCCCGTGCCCGCCGCGAACGCGACCGGCATCATGAGGCACGCCGCGAGGACCGTGGCGCCGTCGTTGAGCAGCGAGCGTTCGGTGCGCCGGTACGAGCTCCACAGGCTCACCGCGACGAGCGGGGCGAAGAGCGGCACCCACGCCAGGAGATCGGGGCGCAGGAGCAGGACCGCGACGGCTGGGACGACCGTCGCGATCCCGTACGCCCGCACGGGCGGCCACCAGCGCGCCTTGAAGCGGGACTTCAACCACAGGCCGGTCGCGAAGAACGCGAAGTACCCGACGAACCACAGCGCGGCGAGGGGCACGTGCACCCAGGCCGGGCTGCCGAGGAAGACCCCGACCAGCAACGGCACGGCGAGCATCGCCCACGCGCCGTGCTGGTCGGGCACCCAGCCGGGGCCGCGGCGTCGTCGACGCCTCGTGGGACGCCGCTCAGGCTGCGTGCTCCCCTGGGTCATGTCCCGAGGCTGGCACGCGTCGTCGCAGACCAGGGCGTCGTCCCGGCGGGCGGACCACACGTTCCGCCGACCGGACTCACCCGCTCCCGACGTGCGCGACGGACGCGCCGCCAGCATCGTTGACCCCAGGACGCCACAGGGGCAGTCTCGAGGCAGGGGCACGCGCCAGTCCGAGGGAGGACGATGCACAAGCCGGACGAACCAGCAGGAGCCCACGAGTCGTGGGAGCAGATCGTCGCGCGCTTCGCCCGCTTCAGCGGTGTCGTCGGCGAGATCACCGACCCGCTCATGTGGGGCCTGGACCTCGAGGAGGAGACCGTCACCGGGACGGGGGGCGACGACCGCGACCCGACCGAGGAGCGCTTCCTGCGCGCGTACGTGTCGTTCGTCGGCGAGGCGGTCGACGTCGAGACGCTCCGCGTCGGGACGGACGACCCGCAGCAGGTCGAGGACATCGTGCGGGCTGCGCTCAGCGGTGCCCTCGCCGCTCCCCTGCACAACGACGCCCCCGACGGTACCGAAGGGCCGACCGGCGCCGACTTCGCCGACGCGTACCAGGACTACCGGTCCGCGATGCGGGCCATCGTGGAGGAGGTCGACAAGGCCCCCCTCCAGCACACGGCCTTCGTCGTCGACGACGTCTCGCACCCGTGCGTCCGGGTCGCCGTCCGGGCCACGGTCGCGGTGTACGTGCCGCTCGCCGACCGCGCCGTGATCGTGTCCGGGCCCGCGGACCTCGTGGACCGCGTGGACATCTCGACGGCCCCGATCCGCAACCTCCTGCACGGCGACGACGGGCCGCGCTTCTGAGATCGTGGCACGGTCCCGGCGATGCTGACGGTCCCTCGTGATCAAGCAGACACGCCCAGGCGTGACGTCGCCCGCGGGACCGGCGAAGATGGAGGTGCGGACGGCGCACAGGAGCGCTGGACGATCGTCGAACGAGAGAGCAGGTGACGTCGATGAGTGACGTGGTCGTCGGTGTGGACGGATCGGTCCAGTCCCAGGAAGCCCTCGACTGGGCCCTCGTCGAGGCGGGTTCGCGAGGCGTGCCGCTCACCGCGGTCCTCGCCTGGGAACCCTCCTGGAAGGACGGTCCGCGCCCCTCGGAGCCGGCCGACTTCAGCCACCTCGCGGACCTCAAGCAGGACCAGGTCCTGACCCTCCTGGACGAGGCCCGCCACCGGACGGGCGTCGAGGCCGTCACGCACGCGGAGCAGGTCCAGGGCTCGGCGGCCACCGCGCTGCTGGCCCGTGCGGAGCACTCGGAGATGCTCGTCGTGGGCAGCCGTGGGCTGGGGCGCCTGGGTCGGTTGGTGCTGGGTTCGGTGTCGTCGGCCGTGGTCCAGGGCGCGACACAGGTCCCGGTCACGGTCGTGCGGTCCGCCGACGGCGACGCCGCGGACGACGCCGGAGCCCCGGCCGCGGCCGACGCGCCTTCGCGCGTCGTCGTGGGCGTCGACGGCTCGCGCACGTCGGTGCACGCGCTGCGCCACGGTCTCGAGGTCGCCCGCCGCACGGGCGCCGTCCTGGACGCGGTGTTCTGCTGGCAGATCGTCACGCTGGCCCCGCTGCCCGACTCGTGGGGCTGGACCCCGCCCGTCGACGACTACGAGAAGTTCGCCGGCGAGCAGCTCGACCGCGCGCTCGAGGCCGCGGGAGTGGACCTGCCCGAGGACCAGGTCCGCCGCAGCGTCGTGCACGCCCACCCCGCGAAGGGGCTCATCGAGGCGGCCGAGGGCGCCGAGCGCCTGGTCGTCGGCAACCGAGGGACGGGCGGGTTCGACCGCCTCCTGCTGGGCTCGGTGAGCCGCCAGGCCGTCGAGTACGCGTCGTGCCCGGTGACCGTGGTCCGTCGCCCGACCGACTAGCTCGGTGGCTGGTCGATCGTGAACGTCGAGGTCACGACCGGCCCGACGGCGCCCGTCTCCCGGTCGACGTAGCGCAGCCCGAGCGTGTGCTGCCCCGGGCCGAGACCCGAGGCGACCAGGTCGATCGGCCTCCCCGGCATGGTGTGCAGGTTGCCGGTCGACCGGCCGTCGAGGAACGCCTCGGTCGTGAGCCCGGCACGCCCGTCGATGCGCACCGTGACGGACGGTGCCCACGGGATCGACCCGCCGTCGGCGGGGGCGAGGATCGTCGGCAGCAGGAACGTGAACGGCCCCGGGACGGTCGTCGCCTCGGAGGTCGTGCCGTTGCGCTCCTGCGTCACGGTGAGCGTCTCCCACACGGTCGCGCTGCCCGACGGCGTCGCTCGCCACGTGCCGTCGGGCGCGACGTCCGCGCTGGCCACGACGGCTGAGGTTCCGCGGCTGGTCGCCGACACCGTCACGATCGCGCCGGGCTCGCCCGTGCCCGTGAGCTCGGGCAGGAAGACCAGCTCGCCCGCGGGCGGGGCCACCAGGGTCGGCGCGGCGGGCGCCGGGTCGACCGGGTCGACCGGCGGTTCTGGGTCGACCGGTGGGTCCACCGGAGGTTCCGGGTCCACAGGCGGAGTCACCGGTGGCCCCGGGTCCACCGGCGGGTCGACAGGCTCGGAGGGCGGGTCGGCCGGCTCCACCGGTGGCACCACGGCAGGAGCTGCCGGGTCGGGCGCCGGGCGGACGGGGTTCGTCGCGCGACCGGTACCCGCTGCGCGGGAAGGCTGGTCCGCCGCGGAGTCGTCGTCCTGCCCTGCCGCCGGTGCGGTCTCCGGGAGGATCTCGTCGGGGACGGTCGTGGGATCGGTCGGGTCCGCCCCGGGCACGAGGGCCAGCCCGTCGGCCGACGGGGCCTGGGACGCCCCGTCGGCCGAGGTCTGCGGTCCGGAGTGCTCCGCCACGACCGGCGGGGTGGCGCCCCACGGCTGTGCGACCGCGACCGCCCCGACCGCGACGGCGACACCGGCGGTGACGAGCGCGAGGATCGCCCCGCCGGAGAGCCCTGACGTCGTGGCCGCACCGACGGCCCCGGCACCTGCTGCACCCGCGGAGGCGCTGCCCGCGGAGCCGCCGGACCCGGTCGGCTCGCCGACCGCCCCGTCGCCGGACCCGCCGGCCGTCGCCCCGCCCGGGGCGCCCGCGGCGCCGAGGGCGAGATCCGCCGTCGGGTCGATGAAGACGCCCTTGGCAGGGACGAAGCCCGCTCCGCCGAGGGCCGCCGAGGTGCCGCCCAGGACGGCCGGGACGCCCAGCACCAGCGGGACGAGCAGGAGGCCCAGCCGCGAGGCGACCTGGTCGACCTCGTCGACCAGGATGGAGCACGACAGGCATCCCGTGAGGTGCTCCTCGAAACGGTCCTTGTTCCGCGCGCTCAGGGAACCCCGGTTGAAGTCGCCCATCTGCTCCGCGGCCCAGCGGCACTCGTCGGAGACCGCGGCCGTGTTGACGTGGGCCTGGAGCCAGGACCTGCGCAGCCCCTCGCGCGCCCGGTAGGCCAGGGCCGAGACCGACCCCGCGCTCAGGCCGAGCAGCGGCGCGACCTCGCGGGCGTCCATGCCCTCGACCTCGGTGTACCAGAGCACGGCCTGCCACCTGGCGGGCAGGGCCTTGAAGGCCGTGACGGTGACCGACCCCTCGACCACGACGTCGGCCATGTCCACGGGGTCGACGACCTCGGGTACCTGGTCGACCGCGATCGGGTCCGGCGCGTGCGACCACGTGATCGCGACGCTGCGGATGGTCTGGTAGAGGTACGGGCGGAACGGACCGGTCGGTCCCTTGCCCGACTGGATCGCGCGCAGGATGCGCAGGAAGGACTCCTGGACCAGGTCGTCCGGGTCGAACGACGACGTGACGCGACGGGCCGCGCCGCGCCCGGCACCCGAGTGACGCGACCACAGGACCGCGTACGCGTCCTGCGAGCCCCCGCGGACGGCGTCGACCAGCTCCTCGTCGGCCAAGGCCCGGAGGTCGGTCTCGCTCGTCGTCGACATAGGTGGGTCCTTCCACGGCGTGCCCGACGGTCGGGCGTGAAGCGCCTGTCAGGAGGAGAGACACGCTCGCGAGGCGATCATGACGCGAACGTGACGCGTCTCACCGGGGTGTCGGGCGGCATCGGCGTGTCGTCGAGGTCCGCACGGCCCACCCACCTTCAGTGCGTCCGCACGGCCCAACCACCCTCAGTGCGTCCGCACGTCCCACCCACCCTCAGTGCGTCCGCACGGCCCACCCACCCTCAGTGCGTCCGCACGGCCCACCCACCCTCAGTGCGTCCGCACGTCCAGGCCCAGGGCCTCCGCGACCACGAGCGCCTGCGCCGGGTCCACGATCGCCCCCTGCACGATGCTGCTCAGAGGATCGAGCGCGCTGAGGTCACTGCCGCGCAGGTCGGTGCCCGTGAAGTCGGCCTTGTGCAGCCAGGCCCCGGACAGGTCGAGGTCGCGCAGCACGGCCCCCTGGCAGCGAGCGCCCGTCAGGTCCGCCTCGCGGAGCCGGGCGCCCGTGATCGAGGCGCTGCGCAGGTCCGCCCCGGGCAGGCCCACGAACGACCAGTTGCCCCCCACGACCTTGAGGAGGTCGAAGCTGCACTCGGTGAACATCGAGCCCACCGCCTTGCAGCGCGTGAACGTGGTGTCGAAGAACGAGCAGCGCGAGAACGTGCAGTTCGCGAAGGCCGAGTCGGTGTGGGTCGACGCGTTGAACCGGACGTTGCGGAACGTGCACTCGGTGAACGTGGCGCCCGTCGTCGTGATCTCGGAGAAGTCGCAGTCGCCGAACGCGACCCGCTCGAACGTCTCGCCGTCGAGGTCCCGGCCGTACCAGTCCTCGCGGTCGACCGAGGAGTCGGTGGGCGGGGTGGGGGTGCCGTGCGCGCGATCAGCCATGAGGTGGACCGTAGCGGCAGGCACCCACGGCCGTGGACCCTACCTCCGGCCGAGCCCCCGGCGCACCGCGTAGATGACGAACCCCGCCCCGGCGAGACCGACGAGCCAGCCCCCGGTGCCGAGCACGGGCCCGCTCGTGCAGTAGGAGGCGCCGGGCGTGACGGAGTCGACGCACTGGCCCGCCTGGACGCTCACCGCGAGGAAGGACACGACCGCGGCCACCACGGCGAGGAGCAGCCAGCCCCAGCGGAGGCGGCGTGGTGCGTCGTCGGGCGCGTCGGGCATGCTCCCACGGTAGTGGTGCCGAACACGGGATTCCGAGCCGTCGAGCACGGGGAAAGTGCCGCCATCCCCACGAGAACGACCTCAACCCCGTTCTCGGCAGCCAGCGGCCGCAGCGGCCGACAGGTTCCGGCGTCAGCAGCCGGCTCAGTGCACGCGCGGCGGGACCTGCACCCGGTCGAGGTCCTCGGCGACCGTGAGCTCGCCGTCGAACACCGTCCTGGCCTCGGCCCAGAACTCGGCCGGGTCCTGGTAGCGCTGCGAGAAGTGGGTCAGGACGAGCGACCGGACCCCGCACTCGGCCGCGACGGTCGCCGCCTGGAGCGCGGTCAGGTGACCGAACGCGTGCGCGAGGTCGCGGTCGCGGTCGAGGAACGTCGACTCGATCACGAGCAGGTCGACGCCGCGCGCGAGCGAGAAGACCGCGTCGCACAGCCGCGTGTCCATGACGAACGCGAACGACTGTCCCGGCCGCACGACGCTCACGTCCTCGACCCTCACGGTCCGGCCGTCACCCACCTCGACGACGCCCTCGCGCTGGAGCAGCCCGACCGCCGGTCCGTGGATCCCGGCCGCCGCGAGCCTGTCGGGGACCATGCGCCGACCGGCGGGCTCGTCGAGCCGGTAGCCGAACGCCTCGACGCCGTGGTCGAGCCGCTCGGCGCGCAGGGCGAACCCGGGTGCGGTCCGGAGGGGTGGGACGAGCCCGTCGGCGGACAACGGCTGCAGCGCAAGCTCCGCACGGTGGTGGTAGGACGTGGCGTCGAGCAGGTGGTCGACCCACGTCGCGCCCGACGCCGGGAAGGACACCGGGACCGTGTGCGGCACACCGTCCAGGCTGATCCGCTGCACGACGCCGGCCAGCCCCAGGCTGTGATCGCCGTGCAGGTGCGTGATCGCGATCCGCGTGAGATCCGTCGCGGACACCCCCGCCCGCAGCATCTGCCGCTGCGTGCCCTCCCCCGGGTCGAACAGGACGGCCTCGTCGTCCCAGAACAGGACGTAGCCGTTGTGGTTGCGCGTCCGGGTGGGTACCTGGCTGGCGGTGCCGAGGACGACGAGCTCACGTCGGGACATCTCCTACCAGCCCCTGTCCGCCGGGGCGCCACGGAACGCGTAGATCAGCACCCGGATGCTGAGCACCGCGCCGACGAACAGCATCACGGCCCCGAAGACCGAGTACCAGCTCAGGTCGTTCGTGAGCTGCGGCCCGTTCTCCGCGATCAGCAGGAACACCCCGCCGACGACGCTCGCAGCCGCGATGATCGTCGAGATGACCTGCTGCACGAGGCTCGTGACGAACCTCCGGTCACCGAGGTCGGAGAACGCCCGGACGTTGACCGTGAACCTCCCCGCCTCGAGGTCCGACGTGATCTTGTTGAGGCGCCGCGGCAGGCGCTCGATCGACGGGGCGAACGCCAGGAGCTGGGCCCCGGCCTTGGCCCGGATCTTGCGCAGGCTGACCATGTTGCGCAGCAGCTCCTCGCCCTCGTCGCGCGCCGAGGAGACGAGCTCGAACGAGGGCGACAGGACGTGCAGCGTCCCGTCGAGCGCCGCGATCGTGCGGAACGCCGCGGCGACCTGCGACGGCACCCCCATGCCCGCGTCGTTCACGAGGCGGACCATCGCGGCGAACAGCGAGCCGCTGCTCGCGGCCCCGCCCCCGCGGAACCGCAGGATGAGCTGCCCGACCGAGCGTTCGAACCGGCGCTCGTCGAAGCTGTCGGGCTGGTCGAGGAGCTCGATGAGCGCATCGGTCGCCGCGATCGAGTCGTCGGCCTCGACCGCGAGCAGCACGGCGGCCAGCGCGACCCGCTCGGCCTCGTCGAGCCGGCCCACCGAGCCGAAGTCGAGCAGCCCGAGCGATCCGTCGTCGCGCAGGAGGACGTTGCCCGGGTGGAGGTCGGCGTGGAACACCCCGGTCACGACGATCTGGTCGAGCGTGACGCGCAGCAGGCGGGCCGCGATGTCGTGGCGCGCGTCGTCGTCGAACGTCGCGAGGAGGTCGGCCGCGTCCCCGACGGGCGTGCCGTCGAGGCGGTCCATGACCAGGAGCGTCGAGCTCGACAGCTCGGGATGGACGCGGGGGATCTCGACGAGGGGCACGTTGGCGTCGGTGTCGTCGACCTGGTGGACCCCGGGCAGCGGGTGCCGCTTGGAGCGCCGGATCGTCGCGAGCGCGCCCTGCACGTCGAGCGTGTTCTCGAGTTCGGTCGTGTAGTCGAGCTCCTCGCGCAGCGAGGCCGCGAACCCCTCGGCGAGGTCCATGATGCCGAGCGACGGGCCCCACGACGTGTCGCGCTGGAGCCTGCGCGCGATCCGCAGCACGATCCGCAGGTCGCCCAGGACCTGCTGGCGTGCCCCGGGCCGTTGGACCTTGACGACGACCTCGCGGCCGTCGAGCAGCGTCGCGCAGTGCACCTGCCCCACCGAGGCGGACGCGATGGGGTCGGGGTCGAGGTGCGCGAACACGGTGTCCACGGGAGCGCCGATCGACCGCGTGACCATGGCCTCGATCTGCGCCCAAGGTGCCGGTGGGACCTGGCTCTGGAGCCGCGACAGCTCCTCGACGTACA
The DNA here is from genome assembly GCF_042789955.1 of Oerskovia sp. NPDC056781. Classification (NCBI taxonomy): domain Bacteria; kingdom Bacillati; phylum Actinomycetota; class Actinomycetes; order Micrococcales; family Cellulomonadaceae; genus Oerskovia; species Oerskovia sp. NPDC056781. The sequence goes on along the minus strand of NZ_JBHUAD010000034.1, from coordinate 11,591 downwards.
CCGCGGGAAGCAGGTCCGCGCGGGTCGAGAGCATCTGGCCGAGCTTCACGAACGTCACGCCCGCGTCGCTCAGCGCGGCCCGCAGCTCGCGTGCCACGGCCCTCTCCTCGGAGTCCGTGGTCCGCTGGTGGCTGCGCCGCCGGGCGCCGCGCCCGAAGAACCCGCCCAGGCCGTGGCGGACCATGATCCCCATGATCTGGGTGTAGCGCCACAGGTCCTTGGACCCGCTGCGCAGCTCGACGACCGCACGCCACGGGGTCGGGATGCTGCCCGTGGGCACCAGGAGCTCCAGGACGAGCAGCAGCCCGAGGCCGATCACAAACGACCACGCCCACGCGAGGACGATGATCACGAGGACGACCCCGGGGTGGACCGTGAGCGACCCGTCGGGTTCCTGCACCCCGAGCTGCTGGAACCCCTCAGTGAGCCCCCACGACCCGAGCGTCACGACGAGGATCGTCATGAGGATCGACCGGATCCACCCGACCGGCACCCCGAGGACCCTGCGGGCCGTCGCCGCGAGCAGGAGGACCATGACGAGCGTGGCGGCAGCGGTGAACAGCGCCGCCCCGATCGAGGAGAGGATCTGCATGGCCCCTACTCTCCCGCTCGCCGGGTGAGAGCGCAGGAGGACACGCGTCGGGTGAGGACGCTCCTCTCGTCGGCGCTCGTGCGCCGAGGTCCCGAGGTGCATGTCCGACATGGTCGTGTTCGGATGGTCCCGATGACTTCGCGATCGATGACGACACGAGTCCGCGCCGCAGCGTCAACGCTGGCGGCGGTCCTTCTCCTGGGTGGCGTGCCTGCCGTGGCCGCCACCGGGCCGGGGGGTGATCCGCCGTCGCCGGGCGGGCAGGTCGAGGTCCCGGTGCCGCAGATCGCGTGGGGTCCGTGCGACGGCACGGGCCTCGAAGCCTTCGAGTGCGCGAGCGTCGAGGTCCCCACGGACTACGACCGTCCGCGGGCCCGGACGACGATCGGCCTGACCCGCCTGCCCGCGACCGACCCCGCGCAGCGCGTCGGGAGCCTGTTCACGAACTTCGGCGGTCCGGGCGGCCCGGGCGTCGAGGCCCTCCACCAGCTCGGTGGGACGCTGTTCGACGACGAGGTGCTCGCCCGGTTCGACGTGATCGGGTTCGACCCGCGCGCGGTCGGGACGTCCGACCCCGCGACGTGCTTCCGCGACGCCGAGCGAGAGACGGCGTTCATGTCCGGCGTGCCGGCGTTCCCCGTGACCGACCGTGAGGAGCGGCGCTTCCTCGGGCAGATGGCGACGCTGGGGGCGTCGTGCACGCTGTTCTCCGGGGACCGCATCTCGCACTCGTCGACCGCGAACGTCGCACGTGACATGGACCTGCTGCGCCAGGCCGTCGGTGACGACGAGCTCAGCTACGTCGGCTACTCGTACGGCACGGTCCTCGGGGCCACGTACGCGGCGCTCTTCCCGGACCGGGTCCGCGCGATGGTGCTCGACGGGACGATGGACGTCGACGCGTGGTCGGGCGTCGGGTCCGACGAGCTGCTGGGCGCGCGCATCGGGCAGGCCGCGGGCGCGACGGAGACGTTCGGGGAGTTCGCGCGGCTGTGCGCCGAGGCGGGCCCGTCGGCCTGTGCGCTCGCGTCGCTCGGTGACCCGGCCGAGGTCGTCGAGGCGACGTACTCGGCCCTGCGCGAGGCTCCCGTCGCGGTGCCGCTCCCGGACGGGTCGACCGTCCGGATCGGGTACCCCGAGGCCGTGGCGCTCGTCTTCTCCTACCTCTACGAGCCCGTCGCCTGGGGCGACCTCGACCTGACGCTCGCGGGCCTCGCGGTGCTGAGCGGCGCCGTCGGGCCGCCTGCCGCGGACGCGCCGAGCGCCCGCAGCGCCGCCCCGTCGCTCGGGGAGCTCCTGCGCCGCGCCGGGTACGCGCAGGACTACCCGTCGGTCGGGGGCGCGCTCGCGAGCCTGTGCGTGGACGTCACGACGCCGGGCGCCCCGCAGTCGTACGCGGCGAAGGTCGACGCGCTCGACGCGCAGTACCCGCACTTCGGCCGCTTCCGCGGCTGGGTGGGGATCCAGTGCGAGTTCGTCCCGGTGACCGACCGGGACGCGTTCACCGGTCCGTGGGACCAGACGACCGACGCGCCGGTCCTCGTGGTCGGCACCCGGTTCGACCCGGCGACGCCCTACGCGTCCACCCAGCCGTACGCCGACCGCTGGCCCGACGCGCGCGTGCTGACTGTCGAGGGCTGGGGGCACACGATCATCGGCAAGTCCGCGTGCGCCGACGCCGCGGTGGCCCGCTACCTCGTCGACCTCGAGGCGACCGACGGCGCGACGTGCGCCCAGGACACGGTCCCGTTCCAGGGGCCGACGGTCCCTCTCGGCGAGGCGCTGCGGCTGCCGGTGACGTAGACCGTGACGGTGACGGCACGACGCGGGGCGAGGACGGTCCGACCGTCCTCGCTCCGTCGCGTGCCGTGCGTGAAGATCTCGCGCAGGGTCGAGCCTTGCGCTGGACGCGTCGGCCGCAGCGCGGCGAGACTCGCCGGATGAGCCGCCCCCTGCCCGACGACGTCACGCCCGCCGGTCGTTCGCGTGCGGCCACGTGGGTGGTCCGGGTCGTGGTCGGGCTCGCGGCCCTCGTCACGGTCGCGCTCGTCGTGGCCGTCGTGGGCTACGTCGTCCTGGTGAACCGGTGGGCCGACGCGTACGACGTGTCTCCGGAGGTGCCCCCCGCGGTCACCGGGCCGACGGACCCGACCCCCGAGCCGGAGAACCAGGGGCTCGACTCCTCGAACGAGGCCTACCGCGAGCGCCGCGGGACCCCCGCGTCGGACGCCGAGGCCGCGCTGTCCGTCCCGGCGGTCGAGGCCGCGCTCACCCCGCTCGTCACGGGCGACCCGTTGCGCCACGACGACGTCGTGGCCGCGCTGACCGGCGCAGGGTTCGAGACGTTCGGCGTGACCCCCGGGACGACCCCGTCGGGCGACCCTGCGACGAGCTTCGGGGTCGGCGTGAGCGTCCCGGGAGGCTGCGTCTACGGCGGCGTCACACCGGAGGGGGTCATCCTCGAGGCGGGCGGACCGATCGCCGACGGCGGCTGCCTGGAGATGCCGACCCACTGACCCCGGCTGTGCCCGCGGCTGTCCGACCCGCCGCCCGGGCCACCGGCACGCGTCGTCGGCGTGCTGGGTTCACCGTCACGCCCACCGAGTGTGCAGTTTTGGTCGTCCGTCGCGGCGGACGACCGCCACAGGTGCACACTCGACGCGGCGCGCGGTTCTAGGCCGACGCGGCCTCGGGCCGGGCATCGCCCGGGTTGGCACGCTCGAGCGCTGCCCGGTAGACGCGCAGGCGCTCGACCTGCAGGTCGGAGAACAGGGGTGCGTCGACGTCCTCGACCGGCTGCGTCCGCAGGAAGTCGAGGATCTCGGTCTCGGTCTCGTCGATCTCGGCGAGACGTTCGCGATCGGCGTCGTTGAGGAGCTGCCAGACGTCGACGAAGGTGGGCACGTGCATCACCCCATGCTCTGTCACCCGTCCCCGGATCGCGCGTCGACCTGCCGACGAGTGACGGGCGTCACACGATCCACACGCGCCCTCTCCCAGGAGGCCACATCCGCGGGCACGACGGGCGCGCGCGGTGAGCGACGCCGTCGGGCACCCCGCGCGCACCGGGCGAACCGGACGCCCGACCGCCATGATGGAAGCCCCGCCCCCACCCGATCGGAAGCCTCCATGACGAACCTCGAGCTGCTCACCGACGCGCACCTCACGCGCGCCCGCGACGGCGACAACGGCCGCAGCGCGGAGGTCGTGCTGCACGACGGCGTCCTGCGCCAGACGATCATCGCGATCCTCGCGGGCGTCGAGCTCGGCGAGCACAACTCGCCGCCCGCCGCGAGCATCCAGGTGCTGCGCGGCCGCGTCCGCGTCACCGCGCTCGAGGGCGACGAGGAGGTGGGGCCGGGTGAGCTGCGCGTGCTCACGCACGAGCGGCACGCCGTCGCCGCCCTGGAGGACTCGGCGTTCCTCCTGACGACGGTCACGAGCGTGCCCACGGCACCCTGACGAGCGCACCCGGGTGCCGAGAACGAGGTTGAGGTCGTCATCCACCGCAGGACGTCCCCAGTCCCGTTCTCGGGACCCCGGCTACGCAGGCGCGCCGTCGTACTCGAGGGTCTCGTCGAGCCAGTCGTAGACGCGGCGGTGGAAGACCGCCCGGCCCGTCATCTCGCAGTGCCCCGTGGCGCCGTCCTCGGGGCCGAGCTCGACGTACTCGGTCGGGCACGTGAGGTTCTCGGCGAGGGTCCGGGCCGAGGCGGAGAGGTCGTCGCCCACGGTGCGGCACACGAGCACCGGGCAGCGGATCAGGTGCTCACGCCCTCGCATCGTGTAGTCGTGGGACAGCCTGATGAGGTCGAGCGGGTCGCGCACGCCGTGCACCCACAGGTTCCGGCGCAGCGCCCAGCCCGCCGAGGGCTTCTTGAGGAGCTGGTGGAGCGTCGTCTCGACGACCCGGAGCGCGGCACCGCGGTCGTCGTCGAGGTGGCCCGCCAGGAGCGAGGGGAACTTCGCGGTGACCGTGTCGAACAGGTCGTAGGGTCCGCTGTCGGCGATGCAGGCCGCGAGGCGGTGCTCCCCGGACGCGGCGCGGGGCGCGAGGTAGCCGCCGAAGCTCCAGCCGTGCACCACGATGCGCTGCGGGTCCACCTCGTCGAGGGTCAGGGCGTGGTCGACGACGGCGCTCGCCACGGTCTCCCAGTCCGGGCGGAACGGGATGCCCTGGTCGAGGATCACGCTGCCCTGACCCGGGCCGTCGAACGCGAGCACGTCGTACCCCCGGTCGAGGGCAGCGACCGCGTTCGCGAAGTACAGCTCCTCGGCGGTGCCGTCGTAGCCGTCGACGAGCAGGACCGTGGGGCGCGGGCGCCCGTCGTCGGCGGCCCGGAAGAAGTAGCCCGGGAGCGTCCCGCCCTCGAACGGGATCTCGAGCACGTCCGGCGGAAGGTCCAGGAGCGCGGCCGCCTTGCGGAACGTCTCGGTCTGGCGGCGCGAGCTCTCCCGGAACCGGTCGTCGACGGGAGCCCCCATGAGGAAGAGCCCCGCGGTGCGGTAGTAGTTCGAGGCGCGCAGCCAGGCTCCGCGGGCGCTGACCCGGTGACCCGCGATGTCGCTCTCCTCGGCCGTCTTCTCGACGCGCGCGGCGGTCGCGGACCACTCGTCGTACCACTGGTTCCCGTCGGTCCGGGTGATGCGACGGGCCGTCTCGAGGCACTCGCCGATCTCCGCACCGCCCTGCGCGGTGTAGGCGAGCGCTCGGACGAGCTGCGCGTCGAAGAGCTCGTCGTGAAGGACCAGGCTCATGGCTGCTCCGCCCGTCGTCGGGCTTTCAGGCTAGGTCCGCGATCGGGGCTCCGCGCGTCGGCGTCGCGCGGCTTCCTCTTGACGGACCGGGAATGCTGCGGCAGGATCAGGAGTTATCGATACCCCTAGGGGGTATATCGGGCGCCAAGGTCGCCCGGCGCGATACGAGGGAGGACGGGACAGTGAATCCCATGGACCACGACGAGCACGGCGACCACACGGGTCACGGCGGGCACGCAGGTCACGACGACCACGAGCACCCCGTGGGCCGCGACGGCTCGCTCGCGGGCCACGGCGGGCACGCCGGCCACGCAGCGACCGTCGCGCCTGCGAGCGACGACGCCCACGCGGGCACGGACCACGCCGGGCACGACATGTCGACCATGACCGCGACGGACCACTCGGCTCACGCCGGCCACGCGGGTCACGCCGGTCACGCCGACCACTCGGCCCACGCGGGCGGCCACGAGGACCACTCCGCGCACGGCGGCCACCAGGGCCACGGCGGCCACTCGGGCCACGTCGCGATGTTCCGTCGCCTGTTCTGGATCATGCTCGCCCTCGCGGTACCGACGGTCGGCGCGAGCATGATGTTCGCCTCGATCATCGGCTACCCGCTCCCGGACGTCCCGGGCATCGCGTGGATCTCGCCGGTCCTCGGCACGGTCATGTACGTGTGGGGCGGCAAGCCGTTCCTCACGGGTGCGGTCGACGAGCTCAAGGCCCGCAAGCCGGGCATGATGCTGCTCGTCGCGCTCGCGATCACGGTCGCCTTCGTGTCGTCGTGGGGCGCGAGCCTGGGGATCCTGTCGCACGAGCTCGACTTCTGGTGGGAGCTCGCGCTGCTGGTCGTGATCATGCTGCTGGGCCACTGGATCGAGATGCGGTCGCTCGCGCAGTCGTCGTCGGCACTCGAGTCGCTCGCCGCGCTGCTGCCCGACGAGGCCGAGCGCGTGAGCGCCGACGGCCAGGTGACCACCGTGTCCCCGACCGACCTGGTCGTGGGCGACGTCGTCGTTGTGCGTCCTGGCGGGCGCGTGCCCGCGGACGGCCTGGTCTCCCAGGGGGCGGCGGACGTCGACGAGTCGATGATCACGGGCGAGTCGCGCCCGGTGCGCCGGACGGTCGGTGACCACGTCGTGGCCGGGACGGTCGCGACCGACCAGGCGCTGCGCGTCACGGTCGACGCGGTCGGTGACGACACGGCGCTCGCGGGCATCCAGCGTCTGGTGACGCAGGCCCAGGCGTCGTCGTCGCACGCGCAGCGCCTCGCGGACCGCGCCGCGGGCTGGCTCTTCTGGTTCGCGCTCGGCGCCGCGGTGCTGACTCTCGCCGCGTGGAGCGTCTGGGGCACGCCGGAGAGCGCGCTGATCCGGACCATCACGGTCCTCGTCATCGCGTGCCCCCACGCGCTGGGCCTCGCGATCCCGCTCGTGGTGTCGATCTCGACCGAGCGCGCGGCCAAGGCAGGCGTGCTCGTCAAGGACCGCATGGCGCTCGAGCAGATGCGCACGGTCGACGCCGTCCTGTTCGACAAGACCGGCACCCTGACCAAGGGCGAGCCCGTCGTGACGCACCTGATCGCGACGTCGGGCACCGAGGACGAGCTGCTCGCGCTCGCGGCGGCCGTCGAGGCCGACTCGCAGCACCCCCTCGCCCGCGCGATCGTGGGTGCCGCCGCCGCCAAGGGCGTGCAGGTGCCGCGTGCCGAGGACTTCCAGTCCTCGACCGCGGTGGGCGTCTCAGGTCTCGTGGACGGTCGCCGGGTCGCAGTGGGCGGCCCGTCGCTCCTGCGGGAGCACGGCCTCGACCCCGTGCCCGACGCCGCCGCATGGGAGGGCGAGGGCGCGACGGTCCTGCACGCGCTCGACCTGAGCTCCGGTACCCCGCAGGTCCTGGGCGGCTTCGCGCTGGCCGACGAGATCAGGCCCGAGTCCCGCGAGGCGATCGACGCCCTGCACCGACGCAACATCCGGGTCGTCATGATCACCGGTGACGCGCAGGCGGTGGCACAGTCGGTCGCGGACGAGCTCGGCATCGACGAGGTGTTCGCCGGGGTCCGCCCGGGCGACAAGGGCGACAAGGTCTCCGAGCTCCAGGCGCGCGGGCACAAGGTCGCGATGGTCGGCGACGGCGTCAACGACGCCCCCGCCCTCGCCCAGGCGGACGTCGGCATCGCGATCGGTGCGGGCACCGACGTCGCCATCGCGTCGGCGGGGGTCATCCTCGCGAGCGACGACCCGCGCTCGGTCCTGTCGGTCATCGAGCTGTCCCGGGCCAGCTACCGCAAGATGAAGCAGAACCTGTGGTGGGCCGCCGGGTACAACCTGGTGTCGGTGCCCCTCGCGGCGGGCGTCCTGGCGCCGGTCGGGTTCGTCATGCCGATGGCCGTCGGCGCGCTGCTCATGTCCTTGTCGACCGTGATCGTGGCCCTCAACGCGCAGCTCCTGCGCCGGCTGGACCTCGACCCCGAGCGCGTGGCAGCCTCGTAGGCGATGTCCGTGATGTCCCCGATCGCCCCGGCCGGGACCGTGTCGACCGCCCACCTGGTCGATGCGGTCCGGCCCGCCCGAACCGTCGGCCTCGTCCGGCGGTTCGTGGTGCTGCTCGGGATGGTGGTGCTGCTCGGCGGGTTCGTCGGGATGCACCAGATGTCGGGCAGCCCCGTGGCGCACGGTCCCGCGCACACCGTCGCCGCCGAGGCGGCTCCCCACGCCGCGGGCGACGTGGGCGCGGAGGAGGAGGCGCCGTCGGGCACGGGGCACGGCGAGATGGAGGCCATGTGCCTCTTGGTGCTCGTCGCGATGGTCTCGCTCGGTGGCCCGGCGCTGGTGCGCCGCCTGCCCGACGGCGTCACGCACCTCGCGCGCGTCGTCGCGCCCTGGTGGCGGCGCGGGTCGGTGCTGCGGCCGCCGTCGCTGGTCGCGCTCGGGATCAGTCGGAGATAGGAGCCCGGCCCGACCAGGGCCGCAGCGACCGTCACCGTCACGGGGTACCCGTGGCACACCGACCGATCACCCGAAGGACGACTCATGAACAAGCACACCCTGACCAAGGTCGGCATCGGCCTGACCCTCGGCTCGACGCTGGTCCTCGCGGGCTGCGCCGACGCCGGCGACGGCGGAGACATGGAGGGCCACGACATGGGCAACGGCTCGCCGTCACAGGACACGGGGGCTGACGCCGCCGGGGCGAACGACGCGGACGTCATGTTCGCGCAGATGATGATCCCGCACCACGAGCAGGCGCTCGTGATGTCGCGCATCGTGCTCGACACGGAGGGCGTCGACCCTGCGGTCGTCGACCTCGCGACGCGCATCGAGAGCGCACAGGAGCCCGAGATCGCGACCATGGAGGGCTTCCTCGACGAGTGGGGCGCGGAACCGATGGGTGACCACTCGGGCCACGAGATGGACGGGATGCTGAGCGAGGCGGAGATCCAGGCGCTCGAGGCGGCGGACGCCGCGACCGTCTCACGCCTGTTCCTCGAGGGCATGATCGCCCACCACGAGGGGGCCGTGGACATGGCCGAGGCCGAGATCGCGGACGGCGAGAACGCCGAGGCGCTCGCCCTGGCCCAGGAGATCGTCGACGCCCAGGAGCAGGAGATCCAGGAGATGCGAGAGCTCTTGGCGACTCTCTAGCGGTCCAGCCAGGTGCCGACCACGGGGTTGAGGTCGTTCTGAGCAGATTGACGACCTCAACCCCGTGGTCGACCGCAGGAAAGTCCCGCCGCTGCGAGACTGGACCTCATGACGGGATCCTCTCGCGCTGCGGTCGGCGGGCTTCTTCTCACGCCGGGGGCCGGGGCGGGTCGCGACCACCCGACGCTCGTCGCGGTCGAGGAGGCCGTCGTGCCGCTGCCCGTGCGCCGGGTGGACTTCCCGTACCGGCTCGCCGGGAAGCGCATGCCGGACCGGGCGCCGGTCGCGGTCGCGCACCTGGTCGAGGAGGCGGCGCGCTTCGCGGCCGAGGAGGGGTTCGCGCCCGACCGGCTCGTGCTCGGCGGCCGCTCCTACGGCGGACGCATGTGCTCGATCGCCGTGGCCGAGGGCCTGCCCGCGGCCGGGCTCGTGCTGCTGAGCTACCCCCTGCACCCGCCGGGCAAGCCCGACAAGCTGCGCGTCGACCACTTCCCACAGCTCACGGTCCCAGTGCTCTTCGTGTCCGGCACGACCGACCCGTTCGGCTCTCCCGAGGAGTTCGACGAGCACGTCGCCGCGATCCCCGGGCCGGTCACCCAGGTGCGCCTGCCCGGTGCCCACGACGTCCGGAACGACCACGCGGCGGTGAGCGACGCCGTCGTGCAGTGGCTCGCGACGCTCTGAGGTCCGCAGTTCAGAGCCCGCGCAGCGGGGTCCAGCCGACCGGCCGCAGTCCGCGGACGTCGGCACGCTCGCGGTCGGCCGCGGCCGACCACCCTTGCGCCTCGAGCGCCCCGCGCTGCCCGACGGCGCCACGCGCCACCCGGAATCCCACGTCCTCGAGCACGGCGTCGGGCGCGCTGCCCCGGCGTACCGAGGCGCGCACGCTCCACTCGCGGTCCGCCCACCCTCCCCCGCGCAGGCTGCGGTAGTCGCCGTAGCGCGCGGTGTCGGCGTAGTCCCAGCACCATTCCCAGACGTTGCCGAGCTGGTCGTGCGTCCCGAGAGCGTTGGGTGCCTTGCGGCCGACGGGCTGCGGGCCCTGGACCTGGTCGGTAGCGGTCCAGGCGACGTCGGCCGGCGGTCCGTAGGTCGGGGTGGTCGTCCCCGCGCGGCACGCCCACTCCCACTCGGCCTCGGTCGGCAGCCGGAACCCGTCGGCGCCGACGTCCCAGCGGACCGCACGGCCGTCGAGCACGTAGGCAGGAGCCAGGCCCGCGGCGGTCGATGCCGTGTTGCACCAGCGCACCGCGTCGAACCAGGTCACGGGGTGCGCGGGGACGTCGCCGGGCCGGGAGCCTTCCGGGGCAGCGCTGCGCGAGGGCCCGCTGCCCTGCGGGGTGGGGACGGAGCGGAGCTCCGCCCACGTGATCGGGGTCCGACCGATCTCGAAGCCCTGGAGGGTCACGTCCCGGGCTGTGCCGGTGCGCGCGTCGCGCAGGGCGAGCGCGCCGCCGGGGACGGGGACGAGCAGGGGCGGGGCGGAAGCCGGGGGCGCGCTCGCGGGAGCCATGCGACGAGGGTAGCCACGCCGGTCGTCGCCCCTGGGTGGACCGACACGCGGGCGACACGCGAGCGACACGCTGGGAGCGCTTCCACAATCACCCGGTCCCGAGTACCTTTGGCGCTGATATGTCGCGTTCGCCCCGTCGATCCGGGCATGTCGGACGAGTACGGTGATCAACCGTCCGGCACCAGCCCCGCTCGCACCCGAGAGCCGAGGGCGTCCCCTCCCGCCACCCTCGAAAGGTCCTCCTCGATGCGCGCAGCGCCCGTCGCCCTCCTCACGGCAGCGATCCTCGTGGCCACCCCCACGATCGCGTCCGCAGGGTCCGACTCCCCCACCCCGTACACCGTGACCGCGAGCGGCGTGACCCTGCCCGCGGGCCAGGCGTTCCGCGAGCACGGGCACGTCAACTACCGCGCGACCGCGCTCGACGGGACGGGCGAGCAGAGCTTCAACGTCCACCTCGAGACGGCCAACGGCCGGTCGACCGCGGCGTACGTCGGCGCGAGCTTCCTCGACTTCGCAGGAGCCGTCGCCGCGTTCCCCGCCGGGTTCTGCGTGACGTGGGTCCAGGTCGAGGGCTTCGACGAGCACTTCGGCGAGGGCGGCCAGGCGCCCGTGTGCACGCCGACGCCGACGCCGCTGAGCCCGGCCCCGCCCGTCACGCGGCCCGTCCCGTCGCCGGTCCCGAGCAGCGAGGTGCCCGACGACGGCACGCCGGTCGAGGCACCCACCTCGCCTCCGGTCGCGGAGGCTCCGACGACGGCGCCGGTCACGGAACCCGAGCTCGCCGCGACAGGTCCCGCGCCCGAGGACGTTCCCGTGGCGGGTGCGACACCGGTCGCGCGGCCCGTCCCGTCGGCGGCGCCCGGTGCGGCGGCGCCTGGTGCGGCAGCGACCGACGCTGCGACGGCGGCCGACGACGAGGGTCTCGCGGCGACCGGCTCGAACGCGCTGCTCGTCGCGGGCGGGGCGGTCGTGCTGCTGGCCGCCGGGATCGCCGCGGTGCTGCTGAGCCGCCGGTCGCGGCGCGCCTGACCCTCTCCCGGAACGAGATGGGTGGTTCGGTCCGAGACGGGTTGCTGGGTCG
>NZ_JBHUAD010000033.1:0-24738 GCF_042789955.1 Oerskovia sp. NPDC056781 | reverse complement strand
GTTCCCGACCTCAACCCCGTTCTCGGCACCCCCGGGGGCGGGCGCCGGGCTCAGCCCCGGGCCACGATCCGGTCCAGACGGCGCAGCGACAGCCGGATCATGAGGTCCAGCACGCGTGCGGCGAGAGGCGCGGTCGCGGCCCGGGGCAGCGGACCGGCGAGGTACACGTCCTCCCACCAGGTCACGGCGCACCGCGCGACGGGCTCGTGCGGAGTCGTTGCGGGCAGGTGGTGACCGGCGAGCGGCACGACGACGATCCCCGCCTCCCCGAGCAGCGTCGGACCGAGCTTCAGATACGTCGCGCGACCCGCCTGCCCCTCGTCACCGGGAGGCTCCCACCGCGTGATCCGCATCCGGTCGGGGAAGCCCGGCGCCCCCTGCGGGGCGAACGGTCCCGAGACCATCGTGAACTCGGCGCCCACCCCCGGACGCCAGGCGGTCGCGGGCACCGGCGAACCCTCGGGACCGTGGAACACCCCGCGGCTGAGCGGCACCCACCGAGGGTGCGTCCGCACGTCCGCGACGAGCGCGAACGCACGCTCGGCACTGAGCGGGAGCACGTGCGTGAGCTCGACGCGGCCGGACCTCGACGTGCGACCCCCCTGGTCCCCAGGCGTCACGACGTCTTCCTGGGTCGGCGCCAGCGCACCGACCGGATGCCGCGAGGGGTGTCCGCCCCGGTCGCACCCCCGGCCCGGCGAGCGGCTTCTCGCTCGGCGGCCTCGTCGACCACTCCCGGTCCCGCACCGGGCACCGGGGCGTCGACGATGCCGAGGCGGTCGGCAGGTGCGGGGACGAGCAGCGGGGGAGCGGCGCCGTCGGGCACCTCGACGACCTCCAGCACGGGCCGGAACGCCTGCGGCGGCGGACCGAAGGCCCGCCGTGTCTGGCTGATCACGGTCTTGCCGAGCGCGCGGGACCCCGCGACCCCCACGACCGCGCCCACGCCGAACGGCACGAGCCGTCCGATCGCGAGGCCCCCGTGCTTGACCATCTGGGTCCGCAGGAACTTGTTCGTCAGGGCCTTGTTGACCTGCTTGATCGTGCTCGACGGCATGCTCGTCATGAGGACCTTGCCCCACGCCATGGCGGACCCGCCCACGGCCTTCTCGACCTGCTGCGAACCCTTGTCCCCGAGGACCGACGCGAGGAGGAACGCGCGGCGGCGCGCGGCGTCGTCGACCTCGTAGCCGTACACGTCCGCGACCGCGAGCGAGAACGCGGCCGACGACCCGAAGTACGTCGCGACGTCGCTCGCGGTCAGCGCGATGCCCACGCCCGTGCCGACCGCCGGGAAGGCTGCGGCCGCCCCCACCGCGCCACCAGCCGTGCCGATGACCATGAGGTACTCGCGCTCGAGGATGCCGATGATCTGGGCGGGCGACGCGTGCGGGTTGCGGCGGCGCAGCCCGTCGACGTGCGCGTGGATGACGGACGACGGGATGGTGACGGCCTTGTCGAGGGCGGCGTCGAGCAGGGGCGTGCTGCGCAGGTCGCCCCAGTCGTCGGTCGGCACCCCCTCGGGGGCGTCCTGGACCGCCGTCAGGTGCGAGTGCGGCTGCGGCACCGGTCGTACGCTGTCCGACGTTCCCCAGACGGCCATCTGGGCGTCGGTGTCCTTCTTCTTGCGACCCATCGGACGACTCCCTCCTGTGGCTCCTGGCGATCCCGCGACCGAGACCGCGGGATCAGGCGGCGATCACTCGCCGACCGCACCCACGACCGGGCCGAAGGTGTGCTCCACTGTCGCACCGTTCTTGACCGTTCGCCCCACGGTGCACGTGGTCTCGATCGCGCGGTCCGCGACCTTCAGGAGACGCTCGCGCGCGTCGTCCTCGAGGCCCGTCAGATCGATCTCGAAGTGCTCCGTGATCGCCGTGTACCGGTCCTCGGCCATGTCCTTGGCGCCGTCGACGCGGATCGTCACCTCGTAGTCGTCACCCAGCCGCCGTGCGAAGGGCGCGTCCGAGCTCATGCCCGCGCACGCGGCCAGCGCGATCTTGAGGAGCTCGCCCGGTGTGAAGACCGCGCCCGCGCTCGCGGGGCCGATCGACACGCTCGCGCCACGCGCGGAGAAGCCGGTGTAGGTGCGGGTGCCGGTGCGCTCGACCCACAGGGCGTCCGTCGGGGACGGGGACGACGCGGGGATCTCTTCGGCTGCGGCTGTGGGGTTCGTCATGCTGCTGATCTTCCCATCCTCGGGGTGGTGCCGATCCGGGTGTTCGGACCGCAGGACACCTCGTGGTCCGGAGCGCGCTGCGGTGATCGGTTTGCCTACACTCGCAACATGCCCGCGCAGCAGCCGATTCCCACGCCCTACGAGGACCTTCTCCGGCTCGTCCTGGAGACCGGGACGCACAAGTCGGACCGCACGGGGACGGGGACGCGCAGCGTGTTCGGCCACCAGATGCGCTTCGACCTGTCGCAGGGCTTCCCGCTCGTGACGACCAAGCGCGTGCACCTGAAGTCGATCGTCTACGAGCTGCTGTGGTTCCTGCGCGGCGACTCGAACGTGCGTTGGCTCCAGGAGAACGGCGTGAAGATCTGGGACGAGTGGGCCGACGAGGACGGCGAGCTCGGTCCGGTCTACGGGGTCCAGTGGCGCTCGTGGCCCACGCCCGACGGCCAGCACGTCGACCAGGTCAGCCAGGTCCTCGAGACGCTGCGCACCGACCCGGACTCGCGCCGCATGATCGTCTCGGCGTGGAACGTGGGCGAGCTCGGGGGCATGGCGCTGCCACCCTGTCACATGATGTTCCAGTTCTACGTCGCCGACGGCAGGCTCTCGTGCCAGCTCTACCAGCGCAGCGCGGACCTGTTCCTCGGCGTCCCGTTCAACATCGCGTCGTACGCGCTGCTCACGCACATGGTCGCGGCCCAGTCAGGCCTCGAGGTCGGCGACTTCGTGTGGACGGGCGGCGACTGCCACATCTACGACAACCATGTCGAGCAGGTGCGCGAGCAGCTCAGCCGTGAGGCCTACCCGGCCCCGACGCTGCACCTGGCCCCGCGCGACTCGCTGTTCGACTACACGTACGAGGACGTCGAGGTCGTGGGCTACCAGCACCACCCGACGATCAAGGCCCCGGTGGCGGTGTGAGCCGTCCGGCTGTCGGACTGGTCTGGGCGCAGGCGCGTGACGCCGCGGGCCGCCCCGTGATCGGGGCCCTCGGCGGGATGCCGTGGCACCTGCCCGAGGACCTCGCGCACTTCCGCCGCGTCACCACGGGCCACCCGGTCCTCATGGGCCGCGTCACGTGGGACTCGCTCCCGCCGCGCTTCCGCCCCCTGCCCGGGCGTCTCAACGTGGTCGTCACGCGCCAGCAGGCCTGGCTGCCCGACGGCGCCGCCCACCCGGGCGGTGCCGGCACCGGCGTCGTGGTCGCCCCGTCCGTCGAGGAGGGGCTGGCACGCGCGTCGGCGGCCGCGGAGGAATCGGGCTCGGGGCAGGTCTGGGTCATGGGCGGCGCGCAGGTGTACGCCGCGACCCTGCCGCTCGCGGACCGCTGCATCGTCACGGAGATCGACCTCGAGGTGGACGGCGACGCGTTCGCGCCCGCGCTCGCGGACGGTCCGGACGGCGACTGGGTGCTCGCGGGCTCACCGGGTGGCCCCGGCACTGCCGGGGAGGTCCTCGACGACTGGCAGACCTCGGCCGACGGCGTCCGGTTCCGGTTCCTCACGTACGAGCGGCGGCCCTAGCCCGGTCCCACGGGCCCGCGTCCTCGCCTGCGGGTGCGCTTCCGGGCGTGCGGGTCGATCCTTGTCGTGCACCGCAGACTGCGACCCCGGAGGCCCCGCATGACGACCGAGACCACGCTCGCCGAGTCCTTCGACGGACGCCGGTTCACGTACCGGCTGCCGAGGGAGTCGAGCATCGGGCCGGGAGACTTCGTGACGGTCGGCGTCACGTTCCCCGACACGGCTGAGCATCCCGGCGACGCCCTGGTGATGGGGCAGATCCTGACGCGCGCGACCGAGAGGGGCGACGCCGTCGGGCACGGGCGCGTCCTCGGGGAGCTACGGCCGGACGGCACGGTGGTCGGGTCCGGCGGGGACCCGTTCACGTCGCACGACCTCGCCCCTGCCGGAGCCGGTGTGCTCGAGGCCCTCCAGGCGCGCGAGCGCGCGACCCTGCGCATCGGCGCGCTGCACCACAGCCGTGGGAACGTGGACGCCCTGCTCCAGCCGTTGCGCTTCAACCGGCACACGTTCCTGTGCGGGCAGTCGGGCTCGGGCAAGACGTACGCGCTCGGGGTGCTCCTCGAACAGCTCCTCATCGACACCGACCTGCCCATGGTCATCCTCGACCCGAACTCCGACTTCGTGCGGATCGGCGAGCTGCTCTCGTCCGCCTCGGCCGACGACGCCGCCCGCCTGCGCGAGCTCGACGTGCGCGTCCTGCGCAACGACGGCGAGCACCACCCCGTGAGCGCGCGGCTGACCGCGATGACGGCCGCGAGCCAGGCGGCGGTGCTCCAGCTCGACCCGCTCACGGACCGCGGCGAGTACAACACGTTCCTGCGGATGCTCGAGAGCGCGACCGGGCAGGGCACGACCTCCGGCGCGATCGACCCGGCGGCCGCGGTCGCGCGCGAGATCGCCGAGGACGGGACGATCGACCCGCAGTCCATCCCGCGTGCGCTCCGGGCGAGCCGGGAACCGGACGCCCTGGCCCTCGCCCAACGGATCGAGAACCTGGGCATCCTGGAGTGGGACGTGTGGGCGCGGGTCGGGCAGTCGGTCAGCGAGGTGCTCGACGAGGGGCCTCGCGCGGTCGTCGTCGACCTCGGCAGCCTGCACACGCACGAGGAGCAGCTCGCGGTCTCGCTCGCGCTGCTCGACGACCTGTGGGCGGACCGCGAGGCCCGCTCGCCCCGTCTCATCGTGATCGACGAGGCCCACAACGTGGTCTCGGCCGAGCCCGTGACCCAGCTCCAGCGGCTCACGACAGAGCGGGTCATCCAGATCGCGGCCGAGGGCCGCAAGTTCGGGCTGTGGCTGCTGCTCTCGACCCAGCGGCCCTCCAAGATCCACCCCAACGTGCTCTCCCAGTGCGACAACGTGGTCGTCATGCGCATGAGCTCGCCGGCCGACGTGGCCGAGCTCGAGAGCGTCTTCGGCTTCGCGCCGCCCGAGCTCCTCGCGGCCACGCCGTACTTCCGTCAGGGGGAGGCGCTCGTCGCGGGAGGGTTCGTGCCCGCCCCGGCGATCATCCAGATGGGAGCGCGGCGAACGGTCGAGGGCGGTTCGGACGTGCCGGTGCCGATGCCGGGCTGACGGGTCCCCGCGTGCCCGGCAGCCGGGCGACGACCGTGAGCCCGCCGCCCTCCCGCGGCTCGGCCGTGACCTGGCCGCCGTGCGCGGTCGCGACCGAGCGGACGATCGACAGCCCCAGCCCGACGCCGCCGCGCACGTAGCCGCCGCGGCGGTCCGCGACGGCGCCGTCGCGTCCGAGCCTGCGGAACGGCTCGAACAGCGCCTCGACCTCGTAGGACGGCACGACGGGGCCCGTGTTGGAGACTGCGACCTCGACCGAACCGTCCGGGCCGGGGCGCGTCGCGACGGCCACGCGGCCGCCCGGCTCGTTGTAGCGCACGGCGTTGTCGACGAGGTTCTGGACGAGGCGTTCGAGCAGGACCGCGTCGCCCTGCGTCGCGGTCGACTCGGCGTCGAGGTGCAGGTCGACGGCGGCGTCACGGGCCGCGCCCCCCGCGGTCGTGACGGCTTGTGCGGCGACCTCGGCGAGGTCGACGGGCTCGGGGACGAGCGGCGCCTGGTCCACGGCGGCGAGCGTCAGGAGTCCTTCGATGAGGCGCTCCTGGCGCGCGTTCACGGCGAGCAACGTCGTCCCCAGGTGGCGCGCGTCGTCGTGCGTGCCGGGGTCGTCGAGCGCGACCTCGAGGACGGTGCGGGTGATCGTCAGCGGGGTGCGCAGCTCGTGCGACGCGTTGGAGACGAAGCGTCGTTGGCCGTCGAACGCCCGGTCGAGGCGTTCGAGCATCTGGTCGAACGTGTCGGCCAGGTCCTTGAGCTCGTCGTCGGGCCCGGTGTGCGCGATGCGCTCGTGCAGGTTGTCGTCCGCGACGCGGCGGGCAGTGGCCGTGATCCGGTGCAGCGGGGCGAGGACGCGTGACGACATGACCCACCCGAAACCGATCGCGAGGACGCCGATCCCGAGCAGCGCGAGGATCGACCAGGTGAGCATGCTGCGCAGCGTGGCGTCGCGGGCCTCCTGGTTGTTGGTCTCGACGACCTTGCGCAGGTCCGCGAAGGTGTCGGATCCGGTCGAGAGGGTCATCGCGGGGTCCACCGTTCCCGCGGCGTGCAGCGGGAAGCTCTGGCCCGCGACCAGGTCGGCGGTCAGGGACGGGTCGAGCGTGGAGTACGTGCCGATGTCCGCCGCCTCGACCGCGCCCACCGCGAGGCCGACCGAGTCGACGGGTTGCCGGTCGATCGCCGCCGCGAGCACGAGGTACAGCACCGCAATCAGCACGGCACCCGCGACGACGAACGCCGCGGCGTAGACGGCCGTGAGCCGGGCCCGCAGGGTCGGGCGCAGTGCGGGGCGGGCGAGCCTCACGGGACCCGGTACCCGACGCCGGTGACCGTCTCGACGAGCGACGCGTCCTCGAGCTTGCGGCGGAGCTGCTTGATGGTGAAGCGCACGACACCCGTGAACGGGTCGATGTTCTCGTCCCACACCTTCTCGAGCAGGTGCTCGGCCGAGACGGGCCGCCCGTCGGCGCGCAGCAGCTCTTCGAGGACGCCGAACTCCTTGCGCGACAGGTGCACGAAACGCCCCTCCCGGTAGACCTCGTGCCGGCTCGTGTCGAGGCGCAGGCCCGAGCGTTCGAGCACGGGCGGCGAGGCGGGGCGGGCCCGGCGTCCCAGGGCTCGGACGCGTGCGCTCAGCTCGGCGAACGCGAACGGCTTGACGAGGTAGTCGTCGGCGCCGAGGTCGAGCCCGGTCACCCGGTCCAGCACGCCGCCCGACGCAGTGAGCATGAGGACGCGGGAGTCTCCGTCCGAGGCCACGATCGCCCGGCACACGTCGTCGCCGTGGACGCCGGGCAGGTCCCTGTCGAGCACGACGACGTCGTACGCGTTCACGTCGATCCGCGCCAACGCCTCGTGCCCGTCGAGCGCGACGTCGACCGCCATCGCGAGGCGCCGCAGTCCCGTCGCGACGGCCTGCGCGATGAGCTCCTCGTCCTCCACCACCAGTACTCGCACACCAGGAGCATGCCGGTGAGCGCTGTGAGATCTCTGTGAGGTCGTGGCTCACGAGGGCCTCACAGGTAGCCGGGTGGACTGCTCCTGAACCCGTTCCCCGACGTGAGGACCACATCATGACCATCCACCAGACGCGGCGGCCCGGTGGGGCCGTCCGCTCCGGGACGCGCCGCCGGTCGGCCGCCGCGGCCTTCGTCGTCGCCCTGCTCACGGTCACGCTCTCGGCGTGCGCGCCCGACGACGCCCCGGGCGTCGCGAGCGCCGGCGACGGGAAGGGGGAGACCAGCGAGACCGGCGACGAGACGTCGTTCGACGACATGACCGACGCCGAGCGCGATGACATGGCGCGCAAGTTCGCGAGCTGCATGCGCGACAACGGCGTCGACATGCCCGACCCCGACACCGACGGAGGACTGTCGGTGGCGTCGGGCACGGTCGAGGCCGGCAGCATGGACGAGATGGACGCGGCCTTCGAGGCCTGCCGCGAGTTCATGCCGAACGGCGGCGAGCCGATGAAGATGACCCCCGAGGACCTGGAGGCCCAGCGCGAGTTCGCCAAGTGCATGCGGGAGCACGGCGTGGACATGCCCGACCCCGACCCGAACGGCGGCATGACGGGTGCGCTCGAGCTGCCCGAGGACATGGAGGCCTTCGACGCGGCGCTCGAGGCGTGCAACGAGTCCGGTTCCGGCGCCGGGCTCAGCGTCCAGAAGAGCGTGCCCGGGGACGACGAGTGAACCGCCGGAACGCCGTGCCCGGAGCGCCCGGCCCGAGGCGTCGGCGCCGCGGGCTGGTGATCGGCGGGGTCGTGGGCGCTGCGGTGGTCGGCGCCGGCGTCGTCCTGGCCCTGACGGGGTTCGGCCGCGGGGCCGACCCCGCCCCCGCCGCGACCGGTCCTGACGAGACCGCGACCGTGACCCGGCAGACCCTCGTGCAGCGCACGACCGTCAAGGGCACGCTCGGCTACGGCGAGGCCGTCGCGCGAGGGCACCAGGGGGCTGGCGGAGCCGAGGGAGGCGGCGGGACGGTGACGTGGCTGCCGGGCGTGGGCGACGTCGTCGACCGTGGGGGAGTGCTCTTCAAGGTCGACGAACGCCCGACCGTCCTCCTGCTCGGCACGCTGCCCGTGTACCGCGAGCTGGGCTCCGGCGCCGAGGGCGAGGACGTGCGCCAGCTCGAGGAGAACCTCAAGGCCCTGGGCTACACGGGCTTCACCGTGGACACGAAGTTCACGGAGTCGACCGTCCAGGCCGTCAAGAAGTGGCAGAAGGACCGCGGGGTCGAGAAGACGGGCACGGTCGGTCCGTCCGACGTCCTCGTGGCCGAGGGGCCGGTGCGCGTCGACGCGCTCAAGGTGCGCGTCGGCGATCCCGCCGCCGCGGAGATCCTCACGACGACGGGGGTCGACCGGGCGATCTCGGTCGACCTCGACCTCGCCGACCGCGACCGCGCCGTCGAGGGCGGCGCCGTGACGGTCGAGCTGCCGGGAGGTGCGACGACGGAGGCGGTGGTCTCCGCCGTCGGGAGCCCCGAGGTCGTCGAGGACGAGAGCGGCATGCCCGGGTCCTCCGACAAGACCGTGATCCCCGTGACCGTGACCCTCCCCGACGGGACCGACGCCGACGCGGGCTCCGTCAAGGTCACGTTCGTCGCGGCCGAGCGCCCCGACGTCCTGACCGTGCCCGTCGCGGCGCTCCTCGCGCTCGCCGAGGGCGGGTACGGGGTCGAGGTCGTCGAGGACGGCACGAGCCGGATCGTCGCCGTCGAGACCGGGATGTTCGCCGACGGGAGCGTCGAGATCACGGGGGACGTGGCCGAGGGCGACGTCGTCGGGATGCCGTCGTGAGCGCGGTCTCCGTCGCGCGCGACGCCGTGGCCCACCCCGAGACCTGGGGAGCCGTGACGGGCGCGGGCTCGCCGGGCACCGACCCGGGCGCGGGCGGCGGCCCCGTCGTGACCCTGCACGAGGTGTCCCGCGTCTTCCCGGGCGGGGTCGCCGCGCTGCGCGACGTCCACCTGGACGTCCACCGCGGCGAGCTGCTCGCGATCGTCGGGCCCTCGGGCTCGGGCAAGTCGACCATGCTCAACGTCGTCGGGACGCTCGACCGGCCCACGTCGGGCCGGGTCCTGATCGACGACTTCCTCGTCGAGGACCTCGACGACCGCGAGGTGTCCGCGCTGCGCGCGAGCCGCATCGGGTTCGTCTTCCAGCAGTTCCACCTGGCCGTCGGGGTCTCGGCCCTCGACAACGTGGCCGACGGGCTCCTGTACCGGGGGGTCGGGCGCCGCGAGCGACGTCGCCGGGCCGCCGAGGCCCTCGACCGTGTGGGGCTCGGACACCGGATGACGCACCGCCCGCACGAGCTGTCGGGCGGTGAGAAGCAGCGCGTCGCGATCGCTCGCGCCGTCGTCGGTGACCCGCCCCTGCTGCTCGCCGACGAACCCACGGGCGCGCTCGACACGGCCGCCGGGGCCGGCGTCATGGACGTGCTGCGGGGGCTCAACGCGGCCGGGACGACCGTCGTGATCATCACGCACGACCGCGAGCTCGCGGCCTCCCTGCCCCGGCAGGTCGCGATGCGCGACGGCGAGATCGTCGCGGACGGGACCCTGCCCCCGGGCGGGCCGGGGACGGTCCTCTCGGGTGCTGCGGGTGCTGCGGCGTCCGCTGCCCCGCGTACCCCGGCGGCCACGACCGACGAGGAGGCACCGTGCTGACCACGCTGCGCCCCGCGCGCCTCGGGCCGCCCGACGTCCTGCGCGTCGGCGCGACCGGGCTGCGCACCCGCCCGCTGCGAGCCGTCCTCTCGGCGCTGGGCATCGCGATCGGCATCGCGGCGATGGTCGCGGTCGTCGGGATCTCCAGCTCGTCGCGGGCCGAGCTCGACCGGACGCTCACGGCCCTCGGGACGAACCTGCTGCGCGTCGCGCCCGGGACCGACCTGTTCGGCGAGGCCGCGACCCTGCCCCCGGAGGCGGTCGACATGGTGCGCCGTGTCGCGCCCGTCGAGAACGCGACGTCGGTCGCTCAGCTCGACGCCAAGGCGTACCGCTCGGACCTGGTCCCGACGGGGGAGTCGGGCGGGATCGGCGTGTACGCGGCCGACCTCGACCTGCTCGAGTCCATCGGGGGCACCGTCGCGGACGGGGCCTGGCTCTCGGAGGCGACGTCGCGGTACCCGGCCGTCGTCCTGGGGCACACGACCGCGAAGCGCCTGGGGATCACGACCCCGGACCCGGCCGTCAAGGTGTGGATCGGCGGCGAGTGGTTCACGGTCGTGGGCATCCTCGACCCCGTTCCGCTCGCCCCTGAGATGGACCTGGGTGCGCTCGTGGGCCGTGAGGCGGCCGCGGAGCACCTCGACTGGGACGAGCTGCCGACCATGATCTACACGCGCACCCGCGAGGACTCCGTCGAGCAGGTCCGCGGTGTCCTCGGGGCCACGGCCAACCCGCAGGCGCCCAACGAGGTCGACGTCTCACGCCCCTCGGACGCGCTCGCGGCGCAGCAGGCCACCGACGAGGCGTTCACCGGGCTGCTCGTCGGGCTCGGGGCGGTCGCGCTGCTCGTGGGCGGGATCGGGGTCGCCAACACCATGGTCATCTCGGTCCTCGAACGACGCGCCGAGATCGGCCTGCGCCGCTCGCTCGGCGCGACCCGGGGCCAGATCCGCGGGCAGTTCCTCGTGGAGTCCCTGGTGCTCTCGCTCATGGGCGGGGCCGCCGGGGTCCTCATCGGGATCGGCATCACGGCCGGGTACGCCACGTCGCAGGAGTGGCCGGTCTCCGTCCCGCCCGTGGTCGTGGTGGGCGGGCTCGTCGCGACCCTCGGGATCGGGGCCGTCGCCGGGCTCTACCCCGCGGTGCGGGCTGCACGGATGTCGCCCACGGAGGCGCTCACGGCGGTCTGACCAGTGGATCGTCAGAACGGGCGTGACCAGGGTTCGCGCCCGTTCTGACAGCCGGGGGCGTCCGGTGGGACGGTGGTGCGACGTCCCCCCCGACGGCGTAGCGTGCGAGCCGCCGACGCCGCACCACCGGGCGCCGTCGGCCCGAGGCGGCCCGCCCCCACCCGGCCCGGCCGCCCGTACCACGACAGGGGAGACATGCGCGCACGACCCGGCCGACACCTGACGGCGACCATGCTGGGGGCGGCGATCCTCGCCGTCGGGCTGGGGGCGTGCACTCCCGGGGGACCCGAGGCCGCCGAGCCGCCGCGCGAGACCGCCACGGCCGAGGAGCACCCGGCGGCCCCCGTCGAGCCCGCCGGGGCCGACGCGAACCCCTTCCTCGCGGGCGCGCCCTCCGCCCACCCGGACATGCAGTCCGTCCACGCCGCCGCAGCGCTCCGGACGAGCGCCCCCGACGCCCCCGCGGCGCTCGACGTCGTCAGCGAGGCGGGCGCGTCCCTGTGGGTCGGGGACTGGTTCACGCCCGCGGAGGCCGAGGCCCTCGTGCGCGACCACGCGCGCGCCGCCAACGAGGCCGGACGCACCGGTGTCGTCACGGTCTACGCGATCCCGGCCCGCGACTGCGGGTCCTTCTCCGCGGGCGGCCTGACCCCCGAGGAGTACCCCGCCTTCGCACAGGCGGTCGCCGACGGGTTGCGCGGCACGCGCACGGCCGTCGTGCTCGAACCCGACGCCCTGCCCGACCTCGGCGCGTGCCCCGAGCAGGGCGACCGCGCCGGGCTCCTGCGACAGGCCACCGCGGCGCTCGCGGACGCGGGCGCGAGCGTCTACCTCGACGCGGGGAACTCGGCGTGGGTCGACGCCCCGACCATGGCCGACCGGCTGCGGCAGGCCGGGATCGACGACGCGCGCGGCTTCGCGACCAACGTCTCGAACTTCCGCGCCACGGCCGACGAGCGCGCGTACGCCGACCGGCTCGCCGCGCTCCTCGGGACGCGCTACGTCATCGACACGTCGCGCAACGGGCTCGGGCCCCTCGGTGACGGGCCGCTCGACTGGTGCAACCCCGCCGGGCGGGCGCTCGGCGAGAAGCCCGGCGCGGTGGACGACGGCAGCGCCCTCGACGCGTACCTCTGGGTCAAGGTCCCCGGGGAGTCCGACGGCGAGTGCGGCCGCGGCGACCCGGCCGCCGGCACGTTCTGGCCCGAGTACGCGATCGGGCTCGTGGAGCGCGCGGGTTGGGACACTGCGGGGCCGGGACGCTAGGCTGTCGGGCGTCCCACCGGGCCCGATCCGCCGTGTTCGCGCCCACGCGCCTGTAGCTCAGGGGATAGAGCACCGCTCTCCTAAAGCGGGTGTCGCCAGTTCGAATCTGGCCAGGCGCACCACCACGCCCCCGCGCCGTCAGGTCGGGACCATCCCGCCTCACCTCTCCTCGCGCCGCTCCACCGGCACCTCCGACGCCCGGTCACGTGCCACCACCACCCGGTCCGCGAACTCCTCGACCGCCGTGACGACCGCGTCGAACCGCACCGAGTGGAACAGGTCGAACCCGTGCTGTGCCCCCGGCAGCTCGGCGTACACGACCGGGCTGGTCGAGATCTCGCGCAGGTCGGCGACGAACTGCCGAGCCCCATCGACCGGGACGAGGGTGTCCTGGTCCCCGTGCACGACGAGGAACGGGGGAGCGGAGGATCGCCGGTAGGCGCCCGGTGCCGACTCGACGCACTGGTCGCGGCCGCTGCCGTAGTACTCACCGAAGTAGCCGTAGAGGCACACGGCCCCGACGACGGACGTGTCGGCGTCCTCGAAGCCGGGCTGGAACCGCGGGTCGCCAGGCGTCAGCGCCGCGAGCGACGCCAGGTGCGCGCCCGCTGAGCTGCCCGCGACGAGGACGCGGTGCGGGTCGGCCCCGTACGAGGCGCCGTGCTCCCGGACCCAGGCCAGGACCCGCTTGGCGTCGACCAGGTGGCCGGGGAAGTTCGTCGTCGGGCGCAAGCCGTAGTTCGCGCTCACGCACACCCACCCGCGGCTCGCGAGCCGCGAGAGCATCGCGCGGGCCTCGAGCTCCTTGCGCCCGCTCACGTACCCGCCGCCGTGGAAGTACACGAGGGTCGGGCCGTCGGCCGGGCGCAACCGGGGGCGGTACACGTCGAGCCGGTGCTCGCGGCCGCGCGAGTCGCGGTTGCCCCCGCCGACCCCGCCGACCCCGCCGACCCCGCTGTCGTCGCCGTACGGCAGGTCGGCCAGGCGCTCGACGTCGCGTCGCCGCACCGCGAACGGGGCCAGGAGGATCCGCGCCCAGGGCAGTCCCCGGTTCGTGACGGTGCCCGGTCCTGCGCGCAGACCGTCGACCAGGGCGTGGTCGAGCGCGGGCGCTGCCCGTAGGCCGCGTCGGGCGACCAGGACGAGGCCGAGGGCGGTCAGCGCGGCCAGGACGAGAGCCACGCGTCCGCCGGTCGTCTCGACGTCTCCGTCGACGAGCGCGAGCGCCGTGACCGCGCCCAGCACGAGCAGCAGGGCGAACGGCTGCTCGTTGACGAGGACGCTCATCCGGAAGGAGAGACGGCCCAACCGCGGGGGCCGGCGGGCCGGGCTGAGCGAGGCCGACGTGCAGCACGCGACGAGCAGCACGGGGACCAGGTACCCGATCGGCATGGCGGCTCCTTCGCTGCCGGTGGGCGCGTCGCGCCCCTGGTCCCGGTCTACACCGGGGCGCGCGGAGGTGCGCGTCGGGCCGTCCGGTCACGGGATGATGCCGGTGGGGTCGCGCGGAAGGTGAGGGGAGCTGTGCGGCAGGGCGAATGTCCTTGGTCGCCACCGGCAAGGGGGTGCGTACAAAGGGCGCGCTGCCAGATGGTCCGCACGGGTCGAGGTAGTTGAAATTCGAACTGAATTCCCGGCGACGTGCCCGACCGGTACGGGGTTCGGGGCGACTGCACGGTGGGTCGTTTCGTCGGTACCCACTTGTGTGGGCGATTCCTCGAACATCTCCGGCAGGGTGGATGGGTGGTGGCCGTCGGGCCCATGCTCCCGCCGCCGGGCGGGCCCCCGGGGGACGGCGGAGTCTCGCCCGTCACGGCCGACAATTCGTCGCACCTTCTCGAAATCGCCCCCGGGGTGCGGGCGACATGAACCCATGAACGATCGGGACGGCTTTTCGAGGAAGATGCACCAGGCATTTCGTGCACGTCGTCACGAGACCTTTCCGGCGTCACGCCACAATGGCCCGTTCGCGCGAACCGCCCATCTGCTCCCGGCATTCGCCGACTCCTCGTCCATCTGCTGATCGCGTCCCGTCCGCGAGACGCCCCACCGGCGGGTCCAGCCTCGTGGCCCCCTCTAGGCTGGAAGGGCTTCCGGGGATGGCCGGGGGCCATCGCCGGAAGGGCATCACGCATGAGCGACGTTCTGCACGACGACCACAGGACCGACCCGTCGAGCATCAAGGGTTTCCGGCACAGCAGGCAGTGGGTGTTCGGCACCATGCTGGTCTCCGCGCTCATCAGCCTCACGGCCTCGTTCGTCCTGTCCTACGACGCGGTCCTGCTCGCGGCGAACCCCGCGGCCGAGCTCTCGTGCAACGTCAACGAGGTCCTGTCCTGCGGTGCCGTCGGGGTCGCGTGGCAGTCGTCGCTCTTCGGCTTCCCCAACGCCTTCCTGGGGCTGATCGCGGAACCCGTGGTCATCACGATCGCGGTCGCGAGCCTCGGTGGGGTGCGGTTCCCGCGCTGGTTCATGTTCTCCGCGCAGGTCGTCTACACGCTCGGCCTGATCTTCGCCTACTGGCTCTTCTACCAGTCGATGTTCGTGATCGGCGCGCTGTGCCCCTGGTGCCTGCTGGTCACGCTCTCGACGACGCTCGTCTTCATGACGCTGCTGCACTGGAACATCATCGAGGACAACCTCTACCTGCCGGCCCGGGCGCAGGAGCGGGCACTGTCGTTCGTCCGCTCGGACGCGGACGTGTTCCTGACGGCGACGTGGGTCGTCCTGATGAGCGCGGGCGTCCTGCTCAAGCACGGGTCCAAGCTCTTCGGCTGACCACGGGGCCCGGCCGGGCGGGGGTGTCCCTTCCCGCCCGACGGCGCCGCTCACCTCACGGCCACGCCTCGCCCGAGGCGTGGCCGTGCTGCGCTCGGGGAGACGGAGCGACGGAGCGACGGGGCGACGGGGCGAGAGCGTGGGTGCACCGCGCCGAGCGGACGTCCACGAACAATCCGACACATCGAACTGGACGCTCGTCCATCTCCGTGCGGACCAACTCGTGGACACATTTGACGAACGCGCGAAGACCTTGCACAATCATCTCTGACGGTGCGTATCGCCTGCCCCCTGCGCGGTGCGCACCGTCCTCAATCTCCTCGGCCTTCCCCGCGGCGCGACGGTGCGCTCCGGACGTCTCGGCGCCGAACCCCTCCCTCAGAAGTCGTCGGCGTGCAGCCGTCACCCTCCGTGACCCACCCGAAGTCGCCGCCCCCGGCGTGCCGGTGCCGGTTCCGGCCGACCGGGCGGTTAGCGTGCGAGAGTGAACGCAGCCGCCCGCAACCCATCAGCCCGCGAGACCGTGGCCGATCCCGCCCGGCCGCTCACCGACCAGGACGCGCACGACAGCGCCGTCCGAGGTGCGGCCTCGGCCGCCGAGGGATCCACGACGCTCGCAAGGCCGACCCTCGTCGAGCCGCCGACCACGGCCGAGCTCGTCGAGGACGCCGTCCGGTCCTGGCGCGCCTCGCTCGTCGAGCTCGCGGGCGGGTCGTCGCTCGCAGACATCGGCCTGCTGGGCGACGCGGTCGTCGACCTCACCGCGGCCCACCCCTCGGGAGTGGCGCAGCTCTTCGCCGGGCGCCCGACCCGACTGTCCAACCTGTTCCGCGAGGGGGCCTCCCTGCCCGCCGCGCGGCGCCGGGCACGCGCCGTGGTCGTCCGCTCGCAGGAGCACGCCCAGCGCTACGGGGTCGCGCCGACCTACCTCGCGATCGGTGTCACGACCTGGACCGAGGGCGAGCCCTCCCGCCTCCCGACCGACGACGTCGCCGCCCTCGCGCACGTCGCCGGGACCACGTACAGCCGGACCATCGACGGTGCCACGGGCCTGCCCGCGGGCCCCGCCGCGGGGGACCCCGGCGACCCGCCGCAGACCGCGACGACCCCGCCCACGGCGGGTGGCGCCGTCGGGCAGGGAGAAGGGCCCGCGCGCGACGGCGCCGAAGGCACGGACGCCGAGCCCGCCCTGCCGCGCACCGTGCGTGCCCCTGTTCTGCTGCGGCCCCTCACGCTCACCCCGCGCGGTGACAGCGAGACCGACTACGACCTCACGCTCGAGCCGACCGTCGAGATCAACCCCGTCCTCGCGCGCACTCTGCGCGCCCACGGCGGGTTGATCGACCCCGTGACGCTCGCGCGCAGCGCCTTCACCCCCGCGGGATTCGACCCCTCGGACGCCCTGGCCCGTATCACCGCCGTGGGCAAGGCGGTGCTGGGCGACTTCGAGCTCGCGCAGCGGGTCCTCGTCGGGACGTTCGTCCACCCCGGCCAGGTCCTCGTCGACGACCTCGACGAGCTCGCCTCGGGCCTCGAACGGCACGAGGTCGTCGCAGCCCTCGCCGGCTCCGAGGAGGCAGCGACCGCGCTCGCGCGCGAGCTCCCGGCCCCGCGCGTCGGAGACGCCGACCCGTCCCAGGAGCGGGGCGTGGGTGACCTCGACCCCGCGCAGCGCCACGTCATCGACGCGCTCGCGACCGGCAGCCACCTGTTCGTCGACGCGCCCCCGGGCGCCGACACCGCGGGGACCATCGCCGCCGTCGTCGCCGAGGCCGCGGCGAGCGGCCGCAGCATCCTCTACGTCCCCGGCCACCGACGCTCCGCGGAGACGCTCTCGACCCGCCTCGCCGCGCTCGGGCTCGACGGGCTGCTGCTCGACATCGCCCCCGAACCCACGTGGCGGACCACTGCCTCCCACCGTCTGCTCGGGGCCATGGCAGCCGAGGCGGAGACCGTCGACACCGACTCCGTCGCGCGGGTCCGCGACGGGCTCCTGGGTGCGCGCGCACAGCTCTCGGGCTACATCGAGTCCCTGCACCTGGTCCGCGAGCCCTGGGGCGTGTCCGCCTACGCGGCCCTGCAGGCCCTCGCGCGGCTCACCGCGCAGCGCCCGGCCCCCGGCACGACCGTCCGCCTGGGACCCGAGGTCACGATCCGCATCGGCGCCGAACGCCGGGCCGACCTCTCGGCCCGCCTCGTGCGCGCTGCCGAGGTCGGGGCCTTCACGCTCCGCTCGACGTCGACGCCCTGGTTCGGCGCGGACATCACGAGCGCCGAGAACGCGCAGGACGCCCTGGTCCGGGTCGAACGGCTCGCCGGGCACACGCTGCCGCAGCTCCGGGACCAGGTGGCCTCCGTCGCGACGACCACGGGCCTCACCCCCGCCACGACCGTCCGGCAGTGGGGCGACCAGCTCCGCATGCTCGGCGGCATGCGCGGCACCCTCGACGCGTTCCAGCCCATGATCTTCGAGCGCACCGCGACCGACCTCGTCGAGGCGACCGGCACGCGCGAGTGGCGGGCAGCGAACGGCATCGACATGGGCTGGGCCCACCGCCGTCGCCTGCGCCGGCAGGCCAAGGACATGCTCCGTCCCGGCGTCCGGGTCCCCGACCTGCACGCGGCCCTCATCGAGGTCCAGGCGCAGCGCGCCGTCTGGCAGGCGCAGTGCCCACGCGGCGGGTGGCCCACCCTCCCCGAGGGGCTCGCCGCGATCGAGGACACCTACGAGGCCGTCAGGATCGACCTCGAGTACCTCGACCCGGTCCTCGCCACGACCCCCGTGGGGTCGGATCTCCTCGACCTGCCGATCAGCGAGCTGGCGGCGCGACTCGCGGCCCTCGGTGAGGACCAGGAGGCGCTCGAGAACCTGCCTGCGCGGACGTCCGCACTGCGGACGCTGCGCGACGAGGGGCTCGGCGACCTGCTCGACGACCTCTCGGCTCGCCGTGTCGAGCCCGAGCTCGTGGGCCCCGAGCTCGACCTCGCCTGGTGGAGCTCGGTCTTCGAGCAGATCCTCGCGCAGGACCCGGCGCTCGCCGGGCAGGACGGGGCCGGGCTCGAAGCACTGGCCGGGCGGTTCCGCGACCTCGACCGCACGCACGTCGCAGCGCTGTCCGCGCCCGTGCGGCTCGCGGTGCGCGAGCACCTCGGCGCGGCGATGCGCGACCACCGCACCGAGGCCGAGGCGCTGTTCACCGAGCTCCTCGAGGGGCGGATGACGAGCCTGCGCGACGCCCACGAGCGCTACCCCGAGGTGCTGCGCCGCCTGCGGCCGTGCGTCGTCGCGTCCCCGACCCTCGTGCCGCACCTGTTCACCCCGACCCGCACCGTCGACCTCGTGATCCTCGACGCCGCGCAGCACATCCCGGTCGAGCTGGTCCTGTCCTCGATCGCGCGCGGGCGTCAGGTCGTCGTGTTCGGCGACCCGCGGGCCGCCTCGGGCTCGACCGTGGGCGAGCTCGCCGCGATCCTGCCGACGGTCGCCCTGTCCGCAGGCGGCACGCGTCGTGACCCGTACCTCACGGCCTTCCTCGCCGCTCACGGCTACGAGGGCGTCCTGCGACCCAGCCCGCTTCCCCGCGCGGAGCCGCTCGTCCACCTCGACCTGGTCGACGGTGCGGGTATGCCGGACCCGGCGTCGGGCGCGGTCGAGAGCACGCAGGCCGAGGTCGACCGCGTCGTGGAGATCGCGATCGAGCACGCCATGACACGACCCGAGGAGTCGCTCGCGATCGTCACCGTGAGCCCCGTGCACGCGGACCGGATCCGGGACGCGCTCCTCGGCGAGGTCCGGCAGAACCCGGCCCTGGCCGTCTTCTTCTCGGGCGCCCGGGCAGAGCCCGTGGTGGTCGCCGAGGTCTCGGGCGTCGCCGGACTCAGCCGGGACACGATCGTCCTGTCGATCGGCTACGGCCGGACCCCGCACGGGCGCGTGCTCCACCGCTTCGGCGTGCTCAACGCGCCGGGCGGCGACGCGATGCTCCTCGACACCCTGGGCTCGACGCGCCGGCGTCTGCACGTCGTCACGTGCTTCACGGCGTCCGACCTCGACCCGGAGCGTCTGCGCGGGCACGGGGCCAAGCTCCTCGCGGAGGTCCTCGACCTCGCCGAGCAGCGCAACGGTCGTGCCGACCAGGTCACCCTGGGCAACGGCGTGGACGTGGGCGGCAACCCCGACCGGCTCGTGATCGACCTCGCCGAGCGCCTGTGGCGTGCGGGGCTCGTGGTCGAGACGGACTACGGCGTGGTCGGTGGAGACCGGATCCCGCTGGTCGTCGGGCACCCCGACATCCCGGGCGAGCTCCTGGTCGCGGTCCTGACCGACGACGACGCCTACGTCGCCGAGCGCAGCGTACGCGTGCGTGACCGTCAGCTCGCCGAGCGCCTCGAGCGCACGGGCTGGGTCGTCGCGCAGGTGTGGTCCGCCGCGGCGTTCCTCGACCCCGCGAAGGAGGCCGAGCGCATCCGCCGGGTGGTCCAGGCCGTGCGCGACGCGCGGCTGCCCGAGCTCGGGGGGATCGCGCAGACGGGCGGCAGCGATCGCATCGTCGTCGTCCCCGTGGTCGCGGACGACGATTTCGGAACGGACTGACGGGTCGGCCGGGGAGACCGGGGCACGTCGGGGACGCTGAGACAATGGGATCGTGACCCCCGCCGACAGCGTTCCCTCCGACGACCCTGCGCAGGTCGGCCCGACCCCGCGTCCCGCGGCCGCCGGGTCGGTGCGTCGCCGGTCGCGCCGCGTCGTGCGACCGGGGACCGAGCAGGCGGGAGTCGCTGGCCTGGGGTCCGACGACGACGCCGCGGCCTGGGGCGACGTCCGTCCGGGGGCGTCGACCGACAGCCACGACGCCGAGCTGTTGCGCGACGTGCCGCCGCACTGGTCCTGAGGGACCGGCGGGGCCGGGGGTGTTCCACGCACGCGTCAACACTTGTCGGCGATCACCGGAACAACGCCCCGCCCCTGGGGGAGGACGGCGCTCCCCGGGCGCTGCGGTCAGCGTTCGCCCGGACCGCCGAAGTCCGCGGATCGAGCGTTCTGCGCGGCGAGCAGGTCGCGGATCTCCTGGAGGACCAGGACGTCCTCGGCCGGGGCCGCTGGGGCGGCCTCCTCGCCCTTCTTGCGCCGGGCCGCGAGGTGGTTCATCGGCATGACGATGACGAAGTAGAGCGCGGCAGCCACGCACAGGAACTTGAAGAGCGCGTCGAGGATGAGGCCGAAGCTGAACACCGCCCCGTTGATGGTGAAGTTCCCGACGCCGGTGAGGTCCGGCTCGCCGAAGATCGCTGCGACGAGAGGGCTGATCAGGCCGTTGACGATCGAGGTCACGACGAGCGTGAACGCACCACCGATCACGACACCGACCGCCAGGTCGATCGCGTTGCCGCGGAGCACGAAGTCCTTGAAGCCGTCGAACACGTTCTTCATACGAGGTTCCTTTCGAGAGGGTGGGGACGGGGCGCGCGCGGCGTTCGGCGGTGCCCGTCGCCCGAGCGAGGTCCGGACGCGATCCTTCCATGCTCAGGGCACCAGGACCACGGACAGGCCACCCCACTCGCCGACGCCGGCGAGCGCGGCGGCCTCCTCCGGGAGCACGGCGACGAGCGTGACGCCGCCGTCCTGGGTGCCGTCACCGAGCAGTCCGACGGACGAGGCCGACGCCGGGGCCCCTGCCACCACGAGGGCCCGCCGCGCGAGATGGCTGCCCGTGACGGCGTCGTCCGCGCTGCCCGTGGCCGCGAGCAGGTCGACGCGGTCGCCGGGGTGCAGGAGCGCGGCGACGTCGGGGTCGGAGAGGCGCACGGGCGCCACGACCGTCCCGGTGGGAGCCATGGCCGCGAGGTCGCCCGCGGCGACGAGCGAGGGCGAGAGGACCTGCCCCGCCGGCAGGGCGACGGCCGTGGTCCGCCCGACGGCGTCGCTCACCGTGGTCAGTGAGCTCGCCGGCGCGAGCGACGCGGCGACGGGGACGACCGTGACGTCCCCCTCTGCCAGCACGGTGCCGGCTCCGACCGCTCGGGCCGTCACGACCACGGGCCTCGTGTCCGGTGGTGGAGGGCTCAGGCGGTCGACCACGACGGAGGCGACCAGGCCGCAGCCCAGCGCGAGCAGCACGAGGCGTGAGCGCCACGCGAGGGCGCGCAGGCGCCGTCGGGCCGTGGACGCACGGCGACCCGGCGCGTGAGCAGCGGACGATGCGGGAGGAGCCATGCGCCGACGCTAGGCGGCTCGTACGGGCGGCCCGTGGCACGGCCCCCGACCTGTGCACAGGACGCCCCGGGCGCTACCTGTGCACGGCTCGCGGCAGGGTCAGTTCGCCGACGGCGTGGAGGAGCCCCCGGAGCCCGAGGAGCCCGAGGCACTCGACGACCCGCTGCTCGACGACCCGGACGACGAGCTGCTCGACGAGTCGGCGGACTTCGCGGGCGTCGCAGGCGTCGTCGAGCCCGTGCTCGAGGACTTCGAGGAGCGCGAGTCGGTGCGGTAGAAGCCCGAGCCCTTGAAGGTCACCCCGACCGAGGAGAAGACCTTGCGCAGCCGGCCACCGCACTCGGGGCACACGGTGAGCGCGTCGTCGGTGAACGCCTGGTGGATGTCGAAGGCGTGGCCGCAGGCAGTGCACGTGTACGCGTAGGTGGGCACGGTCTCTCCTCAAGAGGTCGCGGGGGAGTGCGGTCTTCACGGGCCGGGCGCGAGCCTGGTCCGTGGCGTCCGGCGTGCGCGTCGGGTCGACGGAAGGACACAGCCGGACTGGCACTCGTGGCTTCTGAGTGCTAATCATACGCCCGGCCTGCCCGGGGTAGTCTCGCACCGTGTCTGCTGATGTCCCCGCCGGAGTCCACGGCGACCCCCCGCCGCCCGTCCCTGCTGCCCGACGGGGAGGTTCGCGCGCCCGCCGGGGCGTGATCGCGATCGCCGCGCTCGTGGTCGTGCTGCTGGTCGCCGTGTCGGTGTTCGCCGTCGTCACCGTCCGCCGGCCGCTCCCGCAGACCGACGGGACCCTCACCCTGACGGGCCTCGACGCCGAGGTCAGCGTGCTGCGCGACGCGCAGGGCGTCCCGCAGATCTACGCCGACACGCCCGAGGACCTCTTCCGCGCCCAGGGGTACGTCCAGGCGCAGGACCGCTTCTTCGAGATGGACTACCGCCGGCACGTGACCGCGGGCCGTCTGGCCGAGCTGGTCGGCGACAGCCAGGTCGCGATCGACGCGGACAAGGTCACCCGCACCTTCGGCTGGCGCCTCGTCGCCGAGGAGGAGTGGAAGATCCTCGCCCCCGAGACGAAGGCCTACCTCCAGGCCTACGCGGACGGCGTCAACGCCTACGTCGAGGACCGCGACCCGAGCGAGATCGCGCTCGAGTACACCGTCCTCGGCACGAGCGTCTCGGTGCCGGACCCCGAGCCCTGGGACCCGATCGACTCGCTCGCGTGGCTCAAGGCCATGGCCTGGGACCTGCGCGGCAACTACGACGACGAGCTCGAGCGCGCGATCGCGTACGGAGGCTTCGCGGGCGCCCCGAACGGAGCCCAGGACCCCGCCAAGGTCGCCCAGGACGTCGCCCGCGTGGGCACCCTCTTCCCCCAGTACGCGGCCCAGGCGAACCTCCCGATCCTCGACCCGTCCGAGGTGCCGACCACGAGCGAACCCGTCCAGGTCGAGGGCGCGGAGCAGACCGCGTACGCGCCGACCCTCGCGGGCAGCGAGCTCCAGTCCGCCGTCGCGGCGGCCGATGCCGCGCTCGCCGCCGTGCCCGTGCTCGTCGGCCGTGGCGAGGGCACCGGCTCCAACTCGTGGGTCGTCTCGGGTGAGCACACGACGAGCGGCAAGCCCCTGCTGGCCAACGACCCGCACCTGTCCCTCCAGGCCCCCGGTGTGTGGGCCCAGGTCGGGCTCCACTGCAACGAGGTCAGCGCCGCCTGCGGGTTCGACGTCTCGGGGTTCTCGTTCGCGGGCTTCCCGGGGGTGATCATCGGTCACAACGCCGACGTGGCCTGGGGACTGACCAACATGGGTGCGGACGTCACCGACTTCTTCATCG
Source organism: Oerskovia sp. NPDC056781 (assembly GCF_042789955.1). NCBI lineage: Bacteria > Bacillati > Actinomycetota > Actinomycetes > Micrococcales > Cellulomonadaceae > Oerskovia > Oerskovia sp. NPDC056781. The sequence goes on along the minus strand of NZ_JBHUAD010000033.1, from coordinate 1,503 downwards.
AGCGCGTGCGTGACGACACGTACCTGCGGGGCGACGACTGGGAGTCGCTCGAGACCCGCACGGAGACCATCAAGGTCAACGGCGGCGAGGACGTCGAGCTGAAGATCGCCTCGACGGTCCACGGCCCGATCGTCTCGACCGTGCTCCCGATGGACAGGGTCGCGGAGTCCCCGACCGAGGGCACCCCGCTCGGGGACTACGAGGTCTCGCTCCGCTGGACCGCCCTCGACCCCGGGCACACCGCGGACGCGGTCTTCGCGTTCAACCTCGCGTCGGACGCCGAGGACATGAAGGCGGCCGCGGCCCTGTTCGAGGTCCCCGCGCAGAACATCGTCTTCGCGACCACGGACGGGCACATCGGCTACCATGCGCCGGGCCGGATCCCGGTACGGGCGAACGTCGAGGGCCCCGTGCCCTCCGACGGCACGTGGCCGCGGCCCGGCTGGGACGAGCGCTACGACTGGACCGGCTACGTGCCCGCCGCGCAGATGCCGGGCGTGATCGACCCCGAGGAGGGGTTCATCGTCGCCGCGAACCAGGCCGTCCTGCCCGCCGGCACCACCCCGTTCCTCACGACGGACTGGGACTACGGGTACCGCTCGCAGCGCATCCGCACCCTCCTGCAGGAGGAGATCGACTCGGGCCGCAAGGTCGACGCCCGGACCATGAACGAGATCCAGAACGACGACTGGAGCCCGTTCGCCGCGGCTCTCGTGCCGCTGCTCCTCGAGCAGGACGTCGAGAACAGCAAGGGCGTGCGCAACGACTTCGCGGCCGAGGGGCAGGACCTCCTCGCCGACTGGGACCAGCACATGGACAAGGACTCGGCGGCCGCCGCGTACTTCGCCGCGGTGTGGCGCAACCTGCTCCAGATCACGTTCTGGGACGACCTGCCGGAGAGCATCCGTCCCGCGGGCGGCAGCCGGTGGCTGGCCGTCGTGCAGAACATGCTCGCCGACGAGACGAACGCGTTCTGGGACGACCGTCAGACCGTGAGCGTCGTCGAGACCCGTGACGAGGTCCTCAACCGGGCGATCACCTCGGCCCGGCTCGACCTGACGACCGAGCTGTCGAAGAAGACGACCGACTGGGAGTGGGGCAAGCTCCACACGCTCTCGCTCGGCCACCTGGTCCTCGACGACGAGGCCGTCCCGGGCTTCGTCCGTGCCTACATGAACCCCCGCAAGGTGGCCGTGCCGGGCGGCTCGTCGATCGTCAACGCGACGTCGTGGGACGCGGCGTCGGGCAGCTTCGAGGTCACGTCGGGCCCGTCGATGCGCATGGTCGTCGACCTCGACGACCTGGACGCCTCGACGTGGGTCACCGTCACGGGCACCTCGGGGCACCCGGCGTCGAAGCACTACGAGGACCAGCTCGGCACCTGGGCCGCGGGCGAGACGTATGCGTGGCCGTTCACGGCCGACGCCGTGCGGTCCGCGACCAAGGACACGCTGACGCTCGTCCCCTGAGGCGAGCGGCGCCGTCGGGCATCTCCTGCCCGAC
>NZ_JBHUAD010000032.1:0-25221 GCF_042789955.1 Oerskovia sp. NPDC056781 | reverse complement strand
GGGCCGGGTACGTGACCGGCCCACCGCCGTCGGGCATCAGCGGGGGAAGGCCGCCGCGTCAGAGGCGCGCGGGGACCTCGCCCGGCTCGGCCCCCTTGACGATCGGGACACGGACCGCGTTGCCCCACTCGGTCCACGAGCCGTCGTAGTTGCGGACCTTGTCGAAGCCCAGCAGGAACGTCAGCGCGAACCACGTGTGGCTCGACCGCTCGCCGATGCGGCAGTACGTGATGACGTCGTCGTCGGTCGACAGGCCCAGGCCGCCCTCCTGGTAGATCGCCTCGAGCTCCTCGCGCGACTTGTACGTGCCGTCGCCTGCGACCGCGGTCGCCCACGGGACGTTGCGCGCCGTGGGGATGTGGCCGCCGCGCAGCACACCCTCCTCGGGGTAGTCGGGGATGTGCAGGCGCTCGCCCGTGAACTCCTGGGGCGAACGGATGTCGACGAGCGGGCCGTTGCCGAGGTGCGCGAGCACGTCCTCCTTGAAGGCGCGGATCGTCTCGTCGTCGCGCTCGACGACGGGGTACTCGACGGGCTCGGGCGTGGGGACGTCGGTCGTGGTCTCGCGACCCTCGGCGATCCACTTGCCGCGCCCGCCGTCGAGGAGACGGACGTCCTCGTGCCCGAACAGCGTGAAGACCCACGCCGAGTAGGCGGCCCACCAGTTGTTCTTGTCGCCGTACAGGACGACCGTGGTGTCGCGCGAGATGCCCTTGGAGCCGAGCAGCTGGGCGAAGCCCTTGCCGTCGAGGTAGTCGCGCAGATCGGGGTCGTTGAGGTCGGTGTGCCAGTCGACCTTGACCGCGCCAGGGATGTGGCCCGTCTCGTAGAGCAGCACGTCCTCGTCGGACTCGACCACGACCAGGTTCTCGTCGTGCAGGTGCTCGGCGAGCCAGTCCGTGGAGACGAGGCGGTCGGGGTGGGCGTAGGCGGCGATCTTCTCGGTCGGGTCGAGGGGAGCGGACATGATGTCCTCCAGGTGCGGGGCGGCGGGCGGGACGGCGCGGGCGGGATCGGGCTGGGGCGTGCCGCGCGGTCGGTACCGCTCGGGCACGCTCGCCACTCTAGGAACGCCGTCCGCGGACCGGAAGGCCCGTCGCGCATGCTGAGACAGTGTTACCCGGCTACCGCGGCAGCGGCCGTCGAGCCGCCGCAGGAGACGTCAGTCGCGCGAGATCGGCGCCGTCACCGCGCCCGTGAGCGCGACCAGGTCGGCGGGCGCCAGGCCCACGTCGAGCCCGCGGCGCCCGCCCGAGACGTACACCGCGTCGAACCCGAGGGCCGACTCGTCGAGCACCGTCCGCAGCCGCTGACGCTGGCCGAGCGGCGAGATGCCGCCCACGACGTACCCGGTCGCGCGCTCGGCCGCAGCCTGCTCGGCCATCGCCGCCTTCTTGCCGCCCGCCGCGTGCGCGAGAGCCTTGAGGTCGAGCTTGCGGTCCACGGGCACGACACCCACGACGAGCGCCCCGTCGACCGAGGTCACGAGGGTCTTGAACACCTGCTCGGCCGGGATGCCGATCGCCGCAGCGGCCTCGAGCCCGTAGCTCAGGTCGGAGGACGGGTCGTGCTCGTAGGGGTGCACGGTGTGCGGCACCCCGGCCTTCTCGAGCGCGACGAGCGCGGGCGTGCCGGCGTGGGGCGACTTCTGCTTCTTGGCCACAGGACGATTGTGCCCCTAGGTACGGGTGCCCGTGGGCGGCGCAGCGGCGGACGCGACGTCCGCAGCGTCCTCCACGAAACGCGGTCGGCACGCGAACCAGCCGGCGACCACCCCGGGGACGGCGGTCGCCGCGAGCGCGAGGAGCGGGACAGACCACGAACCGGTCGCCTCGCGGAGGAGGCCCAGGCCGAGCGGGCCGAAGCACGCCAGGCTGTAGCCGATCCCCTGGACGAACCCGGACACCGCCGAGGCGGACTCCGGGGTCCTGGTCCGACGGTTGATCAGGGTCATGCAGAGCGGGAACGTGCTCACCCCGATTCCCAGCGCACACACCCAGAGCAGCGTGCCCTCCAACGGGGACAGGATCAGGCCCAGGTATCCGGCGATCAGGACGACCGAGCACGCGACGACCACGACGAAGGGGTTCGTCATGCGCGTGGCCACGTGGGGGACCACCAGGGCCGCGACCATGCCCCATGCCGAGTACAGGGCGACCATGGAGCCGCCGAGGGTCGGGCTCCCACCTGCGTCGGTGAGCACGGCCGGCACCCAGGTGATGATCCCGTAGTTGGACAGCGCCATCATCGCGAACAGGACGACCAGGCCCCAGACGGTCGAGGATCGGCTGATCCTCGCTCGTGCACCGGTCGTCGCCCGGGCCGTGGGGCTGTGGTGACCGCCGGGCAGCCTGGCGGCCAGCACGAGCCAGACCACGGCAGCCAGCGCGGCCGGGCCCGCCCAGATCCCGACCGAGAGCCGCCAGCTCGTCGCTTCCGCCACCGGGACGGCCAGCAGCGGGGCGACGAACTGGCCCGTCTGCATCAGGATCAGGTAGAGCGAGGTCCACACGGCGAGCCGGTCCGCGAACCAGGCCTTCACCAGGGGGACGATCACGACGTTCGCGGCGCCGATCCCGGCGAGAGCCAGCGCGGTCGACAGCACGAGCGCGACGGGCGTCGGAGAGAAGGCGCGGCCCAGGAGCGAGAGCGCCGTCAGGCCCAGCGCCGCCGTGGCCGTGCGCTCCAGCCCGAACCTCCTCGTCACCACGGGGGCGAGGAACCCGAAGATGCCGAACGACGCCGCGGGCACGGTCCCGAGCAGGCCTGCGACGGCCACTCCGAACCCGAGGTCCGACCCGATGATCTCGAGGAGCGGGGTGAGTCCGGTCACGGCCGTCCGGAGGTTGACCGCGGTCAGGGCGATGGCCAGCCCGGCCCACAGGGTCAGCCACCCGCGGCGGACCGGGAGGCGTGCTGGAGAGAGTGTCGTCACGCTAAACTCCACGATGAGGTCGGCGAATGATGGGATCATGGGATGAATTCTGGTGAGTCTGACACAGGTCGGCCCGTGCGTCGAGCAGGCCTGATCGACCAGGCCGTCGAACGCTTCCGTGCGGAGGTGGTCTCCGGCCGCTGGCCGGTCGGCGAGCGGATCCCGACGGAGGCCGAACTGGTGTCGGAGTTCGGTGTCGGCCGGAACACGGTCCGCGAAGCGATCCAGTCGCTGGTGCACGGCGGCCTGCTGCGCCGTGAGCAGGGCCGCGGCACCTTCGTCATCTCCAGCTCGGAGCTCACAGGCACCCTCGAGCGCCAGCTCGCAGGGGGCAGCCGTCAGCACTACCTGGAGCTGCGCCGCGCCCTGGACAGCACGGCTGCCTCGCTCGCCGCATCGAGTCGCTCGGATGCCGACGTCGACCTGCTGCGCGCGCTGCGCGACCGACGGGAAGCGAGCTGGTCGACCGGTGATCGCGACCTCCGGGCCGACGCCGACCTCGCGCTGCACCGCGCGATCGTGGCGGCGACGCACAACCCGCTCTACCTGCAGCTCTACTCGAGCATGCTCGATGTCTTCGCCGTCCACATGCGCGACGAGGAGCGCGAGGACGAGGACGCGGCGCACCGCCACCACCACGAGCTGGTCGAGGCGATCGCGGACGGGGACGCCGACCGTGCGGCGGCCATGGTGGCCTCCATCTTCGGCCCGTTCATGCGCTGAACCGTAAAGCCGGCCCCGGGCTAGACGTTCACGTCGACGAGCGACCCGATCCCGTACGTCACCGCCATGGCGATCGCGCCGCCCAGTACCGTGCGGATCGTCGCACGCCGGGTCGGTGCCTGCCCCAGCCGTGCGCTGCCCCATCCGGTGAGGACCAGCGCCAGGACGACCGCGACGAACGTCACGGGGATCCGGGCCGCGGTGGGCGCCAGCAGGATCGCGGCCAGGGGGAGCAGACCACCGACCGTGAACGACACGATCGAGGCGACCGCGGCCTCCCACGGCGACGTCAGGTCGTCGGGGTCGATGCCCAGCTCGGCGTCCGCGTGGGCCGCGAGCGGGTCGACCGCCGTGAGCTGGACCGCGACCTCGTGCGCGAGCTCGGGCGTGAGCCCCTTGGCCCGGTAGATCCCGGCGAGCTCGGCGAGCTCCTCGTCGGGCATGGTCGCGAGCTCCTCGCGCTCCGTGGCGAGCATGGCCTCCTCGGTGTCACGTTGCGTGCTGACCGAGACGTACTCGCCCGCGGCCATCGACAGGGCGCCCGCGAGCAGCGCCGCGGCCCCGGCGGTCGCGATGACCGGGACCGACGTGCTGGTCGCCGCGACGCCGACGACCACGCCCGCGGTCGACACGATCCCGTCGTTCGCGCCGAGCACCCCGGCGCGGAGGCGGTTGAGCCGTGCACCGGTCCCTTCGCTCCGGTGCTGCTCGCCCTCGTGCGGAGTCGTGTGCGGTCCCGGTGCGCTCATGAGGCCACCGTAGGACGGGGGAGCGGGCTTGTCGTGGCGGGCCGCAGTGCGCCACGACGGGTCTCGCCTTCTGGCCGTCCCTCCCGACCGCCCAGGCCTGTGACCTGCACCTCAGCTCCGCCGGGACCTTTGGCACTGGCCGACCTGGGGACCTCCTGCGAGGCTCGGAGTGGCAGAGGTGACCGCCGGCAGGGGATGCGTCAGGGGCGCATCGGAAGCAGGGAGAACGCACATGAGCATCGACGACCCCAGAATCGAACGGATCCTCGCGGCCGCGTCCCGCGCTCCCAGCGTGCACAACACCCAGCCGTGGTCCGTCCACGTGCACGGCACGATGCTCGACGTGCGCGCAGACGACTCGCGCCGCCTGACCCACGCAGACCCCGCCGGGCGCGAGATGTTCATCAGCTGCGGAGCGTTCCTCGCGAACCTGCGCGTCGCGGCCCGCCGCGAGTCCTTCCGCCCGGTGCTGTCGGTGCTCCCGGACGACGGCGATCCCGCGCTCGTCGCCCGCGTCGACCTGGTGCCGGGCGTCCTGCCCGACGCCGACGAGCTCGACCTCGCGGTCGCGATCGAACGGCGCTCGACGTCGCGCGTGCCGTTCGAGGACCAGCCGCTCGACGCCGACGTCGTCGACGACCTGGACGAGGCGGCCGCCTCGGAGGGGGCGCGCCTCGTGAGCCTCGCGCCGCAGGCCCCCGAGCGGACCGTCCTGCTGGACCTCGTCCGCCGCGCCGAGGAGGAGGCGGGGCGCGACCACTCCGGCCGCGTCGAGCAGGCCCGCTGGGTCACGAACGACCCCGACCGCCCCGACGGCATCCCGGTCGCGGCGCTCGGGCCCCGGAGCGAGGACGCCCTGGCGCCCGTGCGTCACTTCGGCGGCGACTCCACGAGCGACCGGGCGGCGTTCGAGCACCGCTCGACGCTCGCCGTCCTCACGACCCCGGGCGACACCGTACGGGACTGGCTCGCGGCGGGTCAGGCGCTCGAGCGCGTCCTGCTGACCGCGACCACCTACTTCGTGCACGCGTCGTTCGCGACGACCGTCCTGGAGAACCCCGCCACGCGGGCTGAGCTCACCGCGGCGCTCGACGCGGGCGTCCCGCAGATGGTCATGCGGCTGGGCTACAGCACGACATCCCCCCGCACGCCGCGCCGCCCGGCCGACGACGTCGTCCGGTAGGCCGCGTCAGATCGTGCCGACCGCCACGACGCTCAGCACCACGGCGCCGGCCTCGTCGCTCGCGGCGAGGTCGACGACGGCGCTGATCGCCCAGTCGTGGTCGCCGGCCGGGTCGTCGAGCACCTGGCGGACGAACCACGTGCCGGGCTCGACGCGCTCGCCGTCGGGGCGCACGCCGTTCTCGACGATCTGCACGAGGGCCGACGAACGCGCTGCGGCGTCCACGCCGATCGCGTCGTTGCCGTGCAGGTCGAACATCGGGTCGAGGGCGTCGGCCCACGCGTCGCCGTCCCAGCCGCTCGCCTTGTCGAGGGCCTCGAGCGCGTCGTAGTTCTCCCGCGCCGCGAGCTCGACCCGGCGGAACAGGGCGTTGCGCACCAGGACGCGGAACGAGCGCGGGTTGCCCGTGACAGGACGGGCCGGGGCCTCGGCGCCCGTGCCGGACAGCGGGCCGTCGCCGAGGTGGGGGTCGACGTCGTCGCCTGCGCTCACGTCCGGGTTGGCCAGACGCTCCCACTCGTCGAGCAGCGACGAGTCGGTGCCGCGCACCAGCTCGCCCAGCCACTCGGTGATGTCCTGGACCTCCTCGGTGCGGTGCTCCTCGGAGACGGTCTGGCGCATCGAGCGGTACGCGTCCGCGAGGTAGCGCAGCACGACGCCCTCGGTACGGTCCAGGCCGTACACCGAGACGAACTCGGCGAACGTCATGGCCCGCTCGACCATGTCGCGCACGACCGACTTGGGCGACAGCTCGGCGTCCGAGACCCACGGGTTCGAGTGCTTGTACGTCACGAACGCGGGCTCGAGCAGGTCCGCGAGGGGCTTGGGCCACGTGATGGTCTCGAGCAGCGCCATGCGCTCCTCGTACTCGTACCCCTCGGCCTTCATGGCCGCGACGGCCTCGCCGCGGGCCCGGTGCTGCTGGGCGACGAGCACCTGGCGCGGGTCCGACAGCGTGGCTTCCAGGACCGAGACGACGTCGAGCGCGTGCGTGGGGGACTCGACGTCGAGCAGGTCGAGCGCCGCGAGAGCGAAGGGCGACAAGGGCTGGTTGAGCGCGAACTCGCGCGGCAGGTCGACCGTGAGGCGCACCGTGGGGCGCTGCCCGCTCGGGTACGTCGGGTCGGGCACGCGGACGCGCTCGACGATGCCCGCGACGCGCAGCGACCGGTAGATGCGGAACACCTGGCGCACGTGCCGCTCGCGCTGGGCGTCGGTGTCGTGGTTCGCCGTGAGCAGGTGCTTCATGGCTCGCACCGGGTCTTCGCCCCTGTCACCGCGCGCGAGCACGTTGAGCACCATGGCGTGGTTGACCGTGAAATTGCTGGTCAGGGCCTCGGGGTCCGCGTCGCGCAGGCGCTCGAACGTCGCGTCGGTCCAGTTGACGGCTCCCGCCGGGGCCTTCTTGCGGACGATCTTCTTGAGCTTCTTGGGGTCGTCCCCGGCCTTGGCGAGCAGCTTGCGGTTCTCGATCACGTGCTCGGGGGCCATGACGAGGACCTCGCCGAGGGTGTCGTAGCCTGCACGGCCGGCGCGCCCCGCGATCTGGTGGAACTCACGCGCCGTGAGGTGACGCATGCGCTCGCCGTCGAACTTCACGAGGCTCGTCATGAGGACCGTGCGGATGGGGACGTTGATGCCCACGCCCAGGGTGTCGGTGCCGCACACGACCTTGAGCAGCCCCGCCTGGGTCAGGCGCTCGACCACACGACGGTACTTGGGCAGCATGCCCGCGTGGTGCACGCCGACGCCGTGGCGCAGGAACTTGCTGAGCGTCCTGCCGAACCCGGAGGTGAAGCGGAAGTCGCCCAGCTCGGCCGCGATCGCGTCCTTCTCCGAACGGCTCGCGACGTTGATGCTCAGCAGCGCCTGGGCGCGGTCGACCGCGTCCTTCTGCGTGAAGTGCACGACGTACACCGGCGCCCGGTGCGTCGTGACGAGCTCCTCGATGACCTCGCCCAGGGGCTCGACGACGTAGCTGAACGTCAGCGGCACAGGGCGCTCGGCGCTCGTGACCTCCGCGACAGGACGTCCCGTGCGGGACTCGAGGTCCTCGGTGAACGTCGAGGTGTCGCCCAGCGTCGCGGACATCAGCACGAACTGCGCCTGGGGCAGCTCGAGCAGCGGGACCTGCCACGCCCACCCGCGCTGCGGGTCCGCGTAGTAGTGGAACTCGTCCATGACGACCTGCGCGACGTCCGCGTCGGCGCCGTCGCGCAGGGCGATGTTCGCGAGGATCTCCGCGGTGCAGCAGATGATCGGCGCGGTCGGGTTGACCGACGAGTCGCCCGTCATCATGCCGACGTTCGCGGACCCGAACACCGCGACGAGCGCGAAGAACTTCTCGCTCACGAGCGCCTTGAGCGGGGCCGTGTAGTAGCTGCGACCGGGGGCGCCGGAGCGGTGCGCGGCGAGGGCGGCGTAGTGCGCGCCGACCGCGACGAGCGACTTCCCCGAGCCCGTGGGTGTGGCCAGGATGACGTGCGCACCCGAGAAGATCTCGATGACGGCCTCGTCCTGGTGGGCGTAGAGGTCGATCCCCGTCTCGGTGGCCCACTCGGTGAACCCTTCGTAGAGGGCGTCAGGGTCCGGGGTGCCCGAGCCGTCCGGTGCCGGCAGGTGACGGACCAGGCCGGGCTCGGGACGGGTGGTGGGGGTCGTGGTGCTCATCGTGGCCATTGTCGCAGAGGCGTTGTCCCCGGGGGATCGTGGACCCCGTGCCCTCGCGCGCCCGCGGCTGCCCGTGGAAGTCTGTGCGCATGGTGACCGACCGGCGTGCCGACGCGCCCCGCTTCCACCCCGAGACCGCGGCGCAGTGGCGGGCGTGGCTCGCCGAGCACCACGACGACGAGGTGCCCGGGGTCTGGGTCGTGCAGTGGCGGCGGGCGAGCGGCCGTGCCCCGATCGACTACGACGCGCTCATCGAGGAGGCGCTGAGCTTCGGGTGGATCGACGGGACCGTGCAGACGATCGACGACGAGCGCTCCATGATGTGGCTCACACGGCGCCGGCCGGGCAGCCGCTGGACACGCCTGAGCAAGGAGCGGGTCGCGCGCGCCGAGGCCGACGGCAGGATGACCGACGCGGGTCGCGCGGTCGTCGAGGCCGCCCGGGCGGACGGCTCGTGGACGCGGTACGACGACGCCGAGGCGCTCGTCGTCCCCGACGACCTGGCCTCGGCGCTCACCGGCGCACCGCCCGCTCGTGAGCACTGGGACGCCTTCCCGCCCGGTGTGCGCCGGCTGATCCTCGGCTGGATCGCGGAGGCCCGGCGGCCGCAGACGCGGGCGGCCCGGATCGCCGAGACGGCCGAGAAGGCGCAGCGCGGGGAGCGCGCGCACTCCCAGCCCCGCTGAGACGCCGTCGCGACAACGACCACCGCGAGAGGTTAGCGTCCTGGCGACGGCTGCACCGCCGTCGGGCTGGAGGAATGAAGCATGGACGTCCTGCAAGAGGCGCTGATCGACCCGGTGAGCAACGCCCTGTACTCGTACGTCCTGATCTACGTCCTCATCGGCGCGGGCATCTGGTTCACGGTCCGCACGCGCGCCGTCCAGGTGCGGCTGTTCGGGCTCATGTTCCGGCTCGTGGGCGGCTCGACCGGCTCGGCCGAGGGCGGCATCTCGTCGTTCCAGGCGTTCTGCGTGGGGCTCGCGTCCCGGGTGGGGACGGGCAACATCGCGGGCGTCGCGATCGCGCTGACGCTCGGCGGCCCGGGGGCCATCTTCTGGATGTGGTGCGTCGCGCTCATCGGGATGGCGACGGCGTTCGTCGAGGCGACGCTCGGCCAGATCTTCAAGGTCCGCGCCGACGACGGTTCCTACCGCGGCGGCCCCGCCTACTACATCCAGCGCGGACTGGGCTCGCGCCGGTGGGGCATCGTGTTCGCGATCCTGCTGATCTTCGCGTTCGGGTTCGCGTTCAACATGGTGCAGGCCAACACGATCAGCGAGGCGCTCGACAACGGCCACGCGGTCTCGCCCGGCTGGACCGCGGTGCTCCTCATGGTCCTCGCGGCCCCGGTGCTGTTCGGCGGCGTCAAGCGTGTCGCGAAGGTCGCGGGGATCGTGCTGCCGATCATGGCGGGCGTCTACGTCCTGCTCGCTGCGACCATCATCCTCATGAACCTCGGCGCGGTGCCGGGAGCGGTCCGGCAGATCGTCGAGGGCGCGTTCGGGCTCGACCAGGCCGTGGCGGGAACGGCGGGCGGCATCCTCGCGGCCCTGCTCAACGGGGTCAAGCGCGGACTGTTCTCCAACGAGGCGGGCATGGGCAGCGCCCCGAACGCCGCCGCGACGGCCACGGTCTCGCACCCCGCCAAGCAGGGCCTGATCCAGTCGCTCGGGGTCTTCGTCGACACGATCGTGGTGTGCTCGGCGACGGCCTTCATCATCCTCATGGCCGGACCCGAGGTCTTCGACCCGGGGACCACGACCGACGCGGCCGGCGCCTCGCTCACGCAGGAGGCCGTCGCGGCCCAGCTCGGGGCGTGGACCGTGTGGCCCATGACGATCCTCGTGTTCGTCTTCGCGTTCTCCTCGGTGCTCGGCAACTACTCGTACGCCGAGGTCAACCTGACGTTCCTCGGCATCCGCGCCAAGGCCCTCACGGCGCTGCGCACTCTCGTGCTCGCCGCGATCGGCATCGGGTCGCTCATCGAGCTCGAGGCGGTGTGGGCGGTCGCGGACGTCGCGATGGCGCTCATGGCCCTCGTGAACCTCGTCGCGATCGTGCTGCTGGGCCGCTGGGCGTTCGGGGCGCTGACGGACTTCGAGCGGGTCCGCAAGGACGGGACCGACGCCCGGTTCGTCGGGACCGGGAACCCGGACCTGCCCGGGGACGTGCCGGGCGACGTGTGGGCGCCGGTTCAGCAGGACTCGAAGGCGTAGCCCGGGTCGCGCGGCCGGGCGAGGTCGCGGTCGCGGCCCACGACCGACGCCCCGCGAGCACATGCCGAGGCGAGGCGCTCCGCGAGGGCGGGCCCGTCGTCGTACTCGATCTCCAGGACGCGCGTCCCGTAGGCCGCGGCGTAGTCGCCGCACTCGTCGTGGACCGCGCAGTCCTCGGTGACCACGAAGTCGAAACCGAGAGCCGGGCCGCGGCCGCCCAGCTCGACGGTGTTCTTCTGCCCTATCGCCAGGCCCCGCGCGTGGGCGCGTTCGATCAGGAGCGCGGCCAGCGCGAGGTTGTCGTCCCTCGTGAGCGCGCCGTCCGATCGGGTGAACGAGTCCAGGTTGTCGGGCTCGACCGCGTCGAAGCCGGCGTCCGCGCACGCGTCCACCTGGCCGCCGACGATCTGCGCGATCTCGCGGCGCGCTGCGTCGGTCGAGGTGTCGAGGAGCAGCTCGTCGGGCCAGCCGGGGTCGGCGACAGGTGTACCGCCGTCGTCGTGCAGGACGAGGTCGGGGTGGTCGCGCAGCCAGGTCTCGCTCTCGCCGGGCTGGGTCTGGAACCCGTTGACGTAGCAGACGTCGTAGCCCGCGCCCGCAGGGGAGTCGGTGACGTCGCGCACGACGACCGTGACGCCGACGGGCGGCGGGTAGGCGCCGCCGAGCTGGTAGTCGAGACCGGCCCCGGCGGGCGGTGGTGCGGGCGCCGCGTCGGCCTGCCCGACGGCGCCGCTCGTCGAGGCCGACGGCTCACCGTCGCTCCCTCCGGGGGCGGGCGACGGGGCAGGGCCGACGGCGCACCCGGCAAGGAGGACGAGGACCAGGGCCGGCGCGATACGCGAAGCGTGCGCGGACGTGCGCAGGGGGAGCGGGGGCACGGCTCCATGGTCGCATCCGGCCGGGTCGCGCGGCCGGGGACGGGGGAGCGGCGTCAGCCCAGGTCCCACAGCAGCCGGTAGTAGGCGATGCGCTCGGGATCCGGCTCGATCCCGTAGGCCTCGTACACGATCCCGTCGTAGCCCGGCCCGTGGTTCCACTCGGTGCTCCACGCTGCCACGGCCAGGTCGGCCCAGCGGTCCGCGACGCCGAGCGACCCGAGGTCGACGTGCGCCGCGAACGAGCCGTCCGCGGCCAGCAGGGTGTTGGGCGCGCACGCGTCGCCGTGGCACACGACCAACCGGTCCACCGGGGGCGTGAGGTCGAGCAGGGGACGCGCCTGCGCGACGGTGAGCCGGGAGTGCTCGGGGAACCAGTCGGACGGGCCCTCGCCGTCGGCGATGCGCTCGTCGGCGCGCGCGACGCGCTGCTCGACGCTCCACGTGAACGGGCAGTCCTCGACCGGCAGGGCGTCGTGCAGGACGCGCAGACCCTGGCCGATCGCCGCCGCGGCGGTGGCCGGTTCGGCGATCCAGCGCGGGTCGACGGCCGACGCGGCGTCGATCGCCTCGGTCACGAGCCAGGCGCCGATCTCGTCCTGCCCGGCGTCGAGCACGCGCGGCACGGTGGTGAACCGCGACGCCCACGCGAGCCGTTCGGCCTCGGCGAGCAGGTCGATCTCCGGGGTCCCGGCCGCGACCCACTTGACGTAGCGGTCGGTGCCCCAGCGGAACGTGAGACCGCCGAGCTCGTTCTGCCACACCGCGACCAGGTCCCCGCCTCCGGCGGAGTCGACGAGCGAGCGCACAGCGGGCGGGACGGGCACGGGGCGGGTGGGGATCTCTGCGACGGGCGGGCGCGACATGCTCCGATCCTGCCAGGTGGAGGAGCACCACCCATCTCGCGGCTCGGGACCCGATCAGCCCAGCAGGCGCTCGCAGACCTCGAGCAGCCGTGCGCGCAGCACGGTCGAGCGCTCCGCGAACCCGCGCTGGAGCCGCACGTACTCTGCCTTGCCCGCAGGGGTCTCGATCGCGACGGGGGCCTCGCCGTACGACGACACGTCGTAGGGGCTGGCCCGCATGTCGACCCAGCGGATGTCGCGTGCGAGCTCGAACGCGTCGAGCACGAGCCCGCTCGGTACCGCGGGGCTGAGCTTCACGGCCCACTTGTAGAGGTCCATGTTGGCGTGCAGGCACCCCGGTTGCTCGAGCGCGGGCTGCGTCTCGCGCGTGGGCTGCAGCCGGTTGAGGCTCACGGCCTCCGGGGTGAAGAAGCGGAACGCGTCGAAGTGCGAGCAGCGCACGGGGTGCGTCGCCACGACCTCGTCGGTCCCGCGGGCCCCGAGGCGCAGCGGCAGCGGGTGGCGGTGGTCGCGCCCCTGGGCGTGGTCGCGATAGACCATGGCCCACTCGTGCAGCCCGAAGCACCCGAGCGTCGCGGGCCGGGAGGCCGTGGCGGCGAGCAGGTCGCGGGCGTAGCGCACGGTGTCGCCGCGGTCGGCGAGGAACGCGTCGACGTCGAGCGTCACGCCGCCGTCCGGGCCGGTCCTGTACCACCGCCAGGCGGCGCGCTCGGCGAGGAGGGGCGCGACGTCGTCGGGCCGGGTGGCGTCGGCGGGCGCGAGGACGACGCCCGCGCCCGGGTGCCACCGCCGGAGCTGGGCGGGGCGCGTGGGGTAGTAGGTGAAGAGGAAGTCCTCGACGGCGTGCTTCTCGCCGCGGGTCTTGCGCTCGCGCCAGCCGGCGGTCAGTGCGTCGGCGCGCTCTGCGTGCGCCGCGGCGAGGGGGAGCCACTCGTCGTCGGTGAGAGGATCCGGCCCGACGGCGGTGCGCGCCGTCGCAGGGCGCGCCCGGTGGGGTGCAGGGAGCGTGGGCATGCTTCCAGGGTAGATGTCGGCCGGGGGGAAGAGGTCGTGGGGAAGCGTGCGCGGCTACGGTCGTTTTCACCCGAACATCCCCTCCGCGTCATCTCCACACATGGAACACTTGTACCGGAGAGTGCCCCGAGCGCGTGCGCCTCCTTCCTCCGCACACCCCGGCGTCGCCGTGCCGTGCACGACCAGAAGATGGGCAGACGAATGACGTACCCCCCTCCCGGACCCGCAGAGCCGACCTCGCCGTCGCTCGGCCATCCCGGAGCGCCGCAGCACTCGCCGTACCAGCAGCCGGGATACCCCGGACAGCCCGCGGCCTGGGGGCCGGAGCAGGGCGGCTACCCGCCCTACGGAGCCGTCCCGCCCAGGAAGACCAACGTGCTGGCGATCACAGGCCTCGTGCTCGCGATCGTCGGGCTCGTGCTCTGCCTGATCCCGATCATCAACCTCTTCGCGGCGGTCCTGGCGCTCGCCGGGCTCGTCCTGGGCATCATCGGGCTCGTCAAGGCGGGCACCCTCGGCAACGGCAAGGGCATGTCGATCGCCGCGATCGTCATCTCGGTGGTCGCGGGCATCGGAGTCGTCGTCTCCCAGGTCTTCTTCGTCGCTGCGCTCGAGGAGCTCTCCTCGAGCCTCGGTTCGACGAGCATCTCGAGCTCGGCCCCCGACGAGCCCGCCGTCGGCGAGGTCCCCGCGGACGGGACCGGCTCGGACGCCGGGGACAGCGCTGCGGGTGCCTCGTCGCCGGCCCTCGCCTTCGGTGACGTGGCGGTCTACGAGGACGGTCTCGAGGTCGGCGTGAGTGCCCCGGCCGCCTTCACGCCCAGCGACACGGCCGCCGGTGACGAGGGCTTCACGCAGTTCGTGCGCATCGACGTCACCCTGACGAACGGCACGGCGGAGACGTTCGACCCGACGTTCGCCTACGTCACGGTCTCCTCGGGCGGCGCAGAGGGGTCCCAGGTCTTCGACGCGGCGCAGGAGATCAGCAGCACCCCCAGCACGTCCGTCCTCCCGGGACAGTCCGTGACGTTCCCCGTGGTCTTCGGGGTCACGGACCCCGCCGACCTGACGATGGAGGTCAACGTGGGGGCATGGGAGTACGACGCCGTGATCTTCTCGACGACGAGCTGACGCCCGCCACGGGCGGAGCCTACGGGCGCGTGGGCTCCGCCGCGGCGTCCCCGGCGTCCCCGGCGGGCGCCGGGTCCTGCTCGGGGTCCTGCTGCCAGGGCCACCGGCCCGTGATCTCGAGCTCGAGCGAGAAGCTGAGGAACGTCCGGATGAGGACGATCGCGGCGAGCACCGCGACGCTCTCGAGCGTCGGCGTGATCGCGACGGTACGGATGATGTCGGCAGCGACCAGGAGCTCGAGCCCGAGGAGGATCGAGCGGCCGAGCCGCCGCCGGAACAGGCGGTAGACGTTGCCCTCCCGGCGTCGGGTCAGGGACAGGAACGCCGCGTACAGGGCACCGACCACGATCGCGGCGACCCCCGCCGCGTCGACCACCTTGCCGACGACCTCGATCACCTCGGCGAACGTCATGAGCCGAGCGTAGGCCGGAACGACCGCGGGGGCCGGACGAGACGAGGCGGCAGCGGTCGAGCCGGGCGAGCCGGCGTGCGTGCGCCGGCGACCTCACGAGGGCCTCGGCAGGGTGAGGATCTCGGCCCCGTCGTCCGTGATCGCGATCGTGTGCTCGCTGTGCGCCGTCCGGCAGCCCGTCGCGCTCCGGAGCGTCCATCCGTCCGCATCGGTGACGAGCTCGGCGGTGTCCTGCATGACCCAGGGTTCCAGGGCGAGCAGCAGTCCTGGACGCAGCCTGTAGCCGCGGCCCGGGCGTCCCGTGTTCGAGACGTGGGGGTCCTGGTGCATGGTCGATCCGATGCCGTGCCCCCCGAACTCGGTGTTGATCGGGTATCCGGCGTCGCCGAGGACCGTGCCGATGGCGTGGGAGAGGTCGCCGACCCGGGCGCCAGGTCGAGCGGCTGCGATGCCCGCCGCCAGCGCGCGTTCGGTCACCTCGATCATGGCGACGCTCTCCGGGGGCCGCGCGTCACCCACGACGAAGCTGATGGCGGCGTCCGCCGCGACGCCTCCCAGGGAGACGGCGAGGTCGAGCGTCAGCAGGTCGCCGTCAGCAAGGGCGTAGTCGTGCGGCCGTCCGTGCAGCACCGCGTCGTTGACGGCCGTGCAGATGTGGTGGCCGAAGGGCCCGCGCCCGAACGACGGCGCGTAGTCGACGTAGCAGGACAGTGCGTCGGCCTCGACGATCATGTCCCTCGCCCACCGGTCGATGTCCAGGAGGTTCGTCCCGACGGTGCTGCGGTCCTTGAGCGTGTGCAGGACACGAGCGACCAGGGCTCCCGTCTCTCGTGCCCGGGTCAGCTCGGTGGGGTTCAGTATCTCGATCATGTGGCGTCTTCCTCGCGATTCCAATAACTATACCGGCCATGTTATCCCGGTACTACAATCGGATCCATGGTCAGGTTGCCGCTCACTCCCGCCGAGGTCGAGCGCGGACAGCGCCTCGGCGCCCTCCTGCGCCGGGCCAGGGGGGATCGCGCGATGCTCGAGGTCGCACTCGCTGCGCGCGTCTCACCCGAGACGCTCCGGAAGATCGAGACGGGCAGGGTCGCCACCCCTGCGTTCCCGACCGTCGCCGCGATCGCAGACGTCCTCGGCCTCTCCCTCGACGCGGTCTGGGCCGAGGTCACGCAGCCCGAGAACGACCGTCGCGTCGGCCGGGACGTGCGGGAGCGGTTGGCCTCCTAGGCGGCGACGTCCCTACTCGGTCGCGTCGAGGAACGCCTGCGCGAGGCGCTGGGGGGCCCGCGCGAGCCACGCGTCCTCGAGGAGCTCCTCGAGCTCGGGGACGGCGACGCGGTCGAGCCGCGCGAGCACGATCGGGTAGCCCGCGAAGTGGGCCGTGGTGAAGAAGGTGCTCGGCTCGTCGCCCACGAGCGCGAGCTTCTCGCCCTCGTCGGCGACGTAGAACCCGAGGGGTGCGGCGTCGGGCGCGGAGGCACCCAGCTCGTCGAGGTCCCGACGGCGCAGCGGACGTTCCCAGGCGAAGTTCCGTCCGTGCACGGCCCACTCGTGGGGGCGGTGCTCGGCGGTGTCGGGCAGCACCGCCGCGATCCGCCCGACGTCCTCCCACGTGGCCATGCTCCCGACGCTACGCCTCGTCGTGGGCGCTGTCACCGCCCGCTCCGGAGCGGGCGACGGCCCAGCCTCAGAGGGACGAACCCCAGCGGTACCCCGCGAACGCCAGCGCCACGCACGCCACGAGCACCCCGATCGAGTACGCGAACGCCGTGCCGTACCGCTTCTGGCGGACCAGCTGGACGGTCTCGTAGCTCGCGGTGCTGAACGTCGTGTAGCCCCCCAGGAAGCCCGCGCCGACCACGGCGGCCACGTCGGTCGGCGCGAGCCGGGCCACGACCAGGCCAGTGAGGACGCCCAGCGCGAGCGAGCCGGACAGGTTGATGATCGTCGTCGGCCACGGGAAGGCCGTGCGGACCGTCGAGCGCACGACGCCGTCGAGGACGAAGCGCGTCCCGGCGCCCAGGCCACCGGCGACGGCGACGACGAGGAAGAGGGCGAGCGTCACCGGCGCACGCCCCCGTCGACGGGACGCTCGGACGCCGGGAGCCTCGATCCCGCGACGATCCCGAGCACCGTCGCCGCGGTCCCGACGACCAGCGTGGTGGCGACGTAGACCATCGCGACGTCCGTGCGCGCGGCATCGACGAGCAGCGCCGCGCCCGTGGCCAGGGTGCTGTACGTCGTGAACCCGCCGCAGAACCCCGTCCCGAGGAACAGCCTCAGCCGGCCGGCGCGCGGTTCGCCGGTCCCGCGACGGGTCAGGGACTCGTAGAGGAGACCGAGGACGAAGGCGCCGACGACGTTGACCAGCAGGATCGCCACGGGCAGCCGGTCGACGTCCGGCACGGCCAGCACGACGGCCTCACGCCCCGCGGCCCCGAGCGCTCCACCGACGACGACGAGCCCGATCGCGGCCGGGCGCAGGTGGTTCGGCCGCTCGCGCGCGGGCATCAGGAGGGGCTTCCGGCGGGCACGGGCTCGGTGCCCGGAGGGACCGCCGGGACGACCACGACCGGACGGGTCTGACGGTGCGCGAGGTGGATCGCGACGGAACGGTCGAAGAGCTCGCGGATTCCTCGGCCGGGCCCGTGGGTTCCCACGACGATCAGCTCGGCGTCCACGGTCTGCGCGAGCCGGGCCAGCGCGTCCGCCGGTTCCCCGGCGAGCAGCCGCGTGCTCCACCGGACGCCGACCGCATCGAGGGCCGACGCGAGACGCTCGGCGAGGCCCGGGTCGAGCTCGTCGTCGTGCGCGTCGTGGAAGTCCGGGTCGATCGGTGCGGACGTCACGTGCCCGTCGGTGCTCTCCGAGACGACGAATCGTGCAGGGTTCACCGTCGCACAGATCAGCTCGGCGCCGAGCCGCGCCGCGAGCCCGGACGCGACGCGCAGGACCTCGTCGGGCTGCCCACGAACGACTCCCAGGACGACCGGTCGTGGGTTCTCTCCCATGGCCCCAGCCTACCGACGGCCGCGGTCCTCGCCGGGGCGGGTCAGAACGGTGCGACCTTGCGCGCCGGCGGGAAGATCTCGTCGAGCGCGGCGAGGTCCTCGGCCGTCGGGACCCAGGCGCCGGCCGCGGCGTTCTGGCGGACCTGCTCGGGCCGGGTCGCGCCGGCGATGACGCTCGACACCTGCGGCTGGGCGAGCAGCCACCCGAACGCGACCTCGACCTCGGTCACGCCGCGCTCGCGCGCGAACGTGTGGAGCGCCTTCAGCGCCTGCCAGGGCGCGGACTCCAGCAGGTGCGGCTTGGAGTGGACCAGGCGGCCGTCGTCGGGCCCCGTGCCGTCCGCGTACTTGCCCGTCAGGAGACCGTTCGCGAGCGGGAAGAACGGCAGCACGCCCAGCCCGTAGGCCTTCGCCGCCGGCAGGACCTCGAGCTCGGCCTCGCGGTCGATCAGGTTGTACTGGTTCTGCGCCGACACGAACCGGACGGTGCCGGTCAGGCGCGCCTGGTACTCGGCGTCCGCGATCTGCCAGCCTGCACGGTTCGAGTGCCCCACGTAGCGGACCTTGCCCGCGCGGACCAGGTCGTCGAGCGCGGACAGCGTCTCCTCGACGGGCGTGCGCCGGTCCGGCGTGTGGAACTGGTAGAGGTCGATCCAGTCGGTCCCGAGGCGACGCAGCGACGCCTCGACCGCCTTCACGACGTACCGCCGCGAGCCGCGTGCCCGGAAGTCCTCGCCGTTGGCGCCGTGCATGGGCATGCCGAACTTCGTGGCGACCACGACGTCGTCGCGCCGCGAGCCCAGCGCCTTGCCCAGCAGCTCCTCGCTCAGGCCGGGCCGGGCGCCGTAGACGTCCGCGACGTCGAAGAACGTGATGCCCGCGTCGAGCGCTGCGTCGACCAGCGCGCGGCACCCGTCGAGGGACTCGGTCGCGGTGCGCGGGCGCCCCAGGTTGTTGCAGCCCAGGCCGATCGCGGACACCGCGAGGCCGGACGAACCCAGGCGACGGACCTCGGGGCGGGCAGGGGCGTCGGGAGAAGAAGTCGTCATGCGCCCGACTGTACGTCCCCGCTGGAGGCGGGCGGCGCCGTCGGGCCGGCGTCTCGCCCGGTGGGCGACGCGCCGTCCGGCGCGACACCCGAGGAGAGCGACGCCGCTCGCCCCGCGACCCAGCCCACGAACCGTTCGAGCGGGCCGCGCCCGAGCGACCAACGCCACACCGTCGCGAACCCCAGGCTCGCCACGACGAGCACCAGCACCTCGCCGTTCCCCGTGCCCGCCATGAGGGGCTCCTCCCAGACCCGGATCGCGACGATCTGCAGGCAGTAGACCGTCAGCGCCATGGACCCCACGGCCGCGAGCGGGGCGAGGACGCGCAGGACGGGTCGACGTCCGCCGAGCAGCAGGCACAGGCCCAGGACCGCGAGCGCGAACCCGCCCGAGCCCAGCACCTCGAGCGTCGTGTCGGTGTGCGGCCCGGCGAGCCACAGGTAGTCCGACGTCGGCAGCGGGGCCGTCCACGGCAGCGGCTCGGGCTGGTACAGGCCCGAGGCGTCCACGGCCGACTGCTGGATGAGCGCGGCCCGACCGGACCCCGCGAGGACCTGGGTCAGCGTCGTGCCCGTGAACAGCGCGGACAGCAGGTACGCACCCAGCGCGGCGGCCGCGCCGCCACCCACGAGCCGCACCTGGAGGTGCTGGGACGACAGGTCGAGCCGTCCGACCCCGAGCCCCACGAGCACGTACGCCATCCACACGAGCGCCGGGTAGTGCCCCGTGAGCAGGAAGTCCGTGAGCGCCCCCGACCCGTCCACGGGCAGCGTGAGCTCGGCCCGCAGCAGGACCTCGGGCAGCCAGTGCACGAGGACCGGACCCAGGACCGCGATCGCGAGCGCGAGGCCGAACAGCCGCCGCGGCGCCCACCGCAGGAACGGCAGCGCGAGCACGAAGTACGCCGCGTAGAAGCCCAGGATCAGGGCCACCGGCGTGTCGAGCAGGTCGAGCAGGCCCGCGAGCGCGACCAGCAGCACGGCCCGCACCAGGATGCGCGTGCGCGCCTGGAGCGCCGGGACGCCCGACAGGGGGGTGCGGCGCCCCGAGACGAGAGCGAGCGAGACCCCCGCGATCACCGCGAACAGGATCGAGGACCGCCCGTGCACGAGCGAGAGCCAGCCGTCGCCGGTCGAGAAGTCGTCCGACGTCACGCCGACGTGCGCGGCGAACATGCCGAGGATCGCGAGCCCTCGGGCCAGGTCGACGCCGGGCACCCGGTCGCCCGCCGGCAGCAGCAGGGCGGCGTGCCGACGCCAGAAACCGCCCGACGACGTCGCGGCGGCAGGGCGGGCAGGGGCGGCCGGGGCAGTGGTCACGCCACGATTCTCCCGGGTGGTCGCCCGCCCCGGCCGCCCGGCGCGCGCGACGCGCCGGGCCGCACCCCGACCCTTCCCCGCCCATGATGTGAGAACAGGGCTGTGGGAAGGGTGGAAGCGTTCTACCGTGCAAGCATGACCCACACCCCCACGCCGGACCAGGACGTCACCGCCGACGCCACGCCCGACGCCCATGCGCCCGACGCCCCCACCGGGGCCCTGGGCAGCACGCCCAGCATGGAGTCCGAGTCGTACACCCACGGCCACCACGAGTCCGTCCTGCGCTCGCACCGCTGGCGCACCGCGGAGAACTCCGCAGGCTTCCTCCTGCCGCACCTTCGCGACGACCACCAGGTCCTCGACGTCGGCTGCGGGCCCGCGACCCTCACGGTCGACCTGGCCCGCCACGTGCCCGGAGGCACCGTGATCGGCGTCGACGCCTCGGCCGCGGTCCTCGAGAGCGCGCGCGAGCTCGCGGCCGGGTCCGGGCTGAGCAACGTCTCGTTCCAGCAGGCCAACGCCTACGAGCTGCCCTTCGCCGACGACACGTTCGACGTCGTGTTCGCGCACCAGCTCCTCCAGCACCTGTCCGACCCGCTCGCCGCGCTGCGCGAGATGAAGCGCGTCGCCAAGCCCGGCGGCATCGTCGCCGTGCGCGACGCGGACTACGCCGCCATGACCTGGTACCCCGAGTCCGCGGGCCTCACCGAGTGGAACGAGCTCTACCACGAGGTCACGCACGCCTACGGCTACCAGGCCGACGCCGGCCGACGCCTCCTCGCCTGGGTCCAGGAAGCAGGCTTCGACCCCGCCCAGATCGTGCCCTCGGCCGGGGTCTGGTGCTACTCGACCCCCGCCGACCGTGCTTGGTGGGGCGGGCTGTGGGCCGAGCGCTGCATCGCGTCCAACTTCGCCGTCCAGGCCAAGGAGTCGGCGCTCGCGGACGACGTCGCCCTCGAACAGCTCGCGCAGGAGTGGCTGCGCTGGGCCGAGGAGCCCGCCGGATGGTTCGCCGTCCTCAACGGCGAGGTGCTCGCCCGGGCGTAGCTCCGCCGTCGGGCGTCCCGGGCGGACCGGCCACGCACCTGACAGCATGGATCGAGACGAGGCCGCGACCCCCGCCGAGGGGGCCGCGGCCTCGCGCGTCGGTAGGCTGGGCCCGTGCGCATCGCCAGATTCACCACCGGAGAAGACCCCCGCTACGCCCTCGTGCAGGAGGAGGCGGGCAAGACCTACCTCGCCGTCCTCAACGGCGACCCCCTCTACATGCCCGTCCTGCCGACGGGAGAGCGGATCGAGCTCGGGGACGGCGTCCGCCTCCTCGCGCCCGTGATCCCGCGCTCCAAGGTCGTCGCGGTCGGCCGCAACTACGCGGCCCACGCGGCGGAGATGGGCAACGACGTCCCGACGACGCCGCTCGTCTTCTTCAAGCCCAACACCTCGGTCGTGGGCCCGGACGACCCCATCGTGCTGCCCGACTTCACCGAGGAGGTCAGCTACGAGGCCGAGCTCGCAGTCGTGATCGGGCGTATCGCGAAGGACGTGCGTCCCGAGGACGCGGCGTCCTACATCCTCGGCTACACCGTGGCCAACGACGTGACCGCCCGTGACGCCCAGCGCACCGACGGCCAGTGGGCGCGCGCCAAGGGTTTCGACTCGGCGTGCCCGCTGGGCCCGTGGATCGACACCGACCTCGACGTCGACGACCTCGCGGTGACCTCGCGCGTCAACGGCGAGACGCGCCAGGACGGCCGCACGCGCGACATGATCTTCGACGTCCCGTACCTGGTGTCGTACATCTCCGAGGCGTTCACGCTGCTGCCCGGTGACGTCATCCTCACGGGAACCCCGGCCGGCGTCGGGCGCATCGACGCGGGCGACCGCGTCGAGTGCGAGGTCGAGGGGCTCGGAGTGCTCGCGAACCCGGTCGTCCGGAGGGGCTGACGCCTCAGGTGCCCCGGGCCGCCTCCAGGAGACGGTCCTCGCACCAGCGCTGCGCGTTCTCGAACGTCGTGAACTCGTGGTCGACGCCCGCGAGCAGGCGACGCTCGAACGGGTCGACCACGACCACGTGCACCCCCTGGGCGCGCAACCGTGCCACGAGGGCGCGCAGGAGCTGCGCACCGAGCGTGACCACGCGGGACGTGCGGTGCAGGTCGAGGATCAGCCACCGCTCGCCGCCCGGCAGGGGTGAGGGCAGGTCGTCGACCGAGCGCAGGATCGTCTCGGCGGCCGCGAACTCGACCGTGCCCTGGACCGCGCGCACCGAGATGGCCGAGCCCAGCTCCCGCAGCTTCAGGAGCTGGGCGGGCGTGCGGTGCGCGAGGTGGCGCAGGCGGTCCGCCCGCGTCGAGCGGTAGAGCGTGGGCACGTCACGGTCCGGGCGGTGCATGAGGTGCAGGTCGAACTGCCGGGAGATCTCCTGCGCGGCCGCGACCGAGCGCACGCTGTTGCCGCGCGCGTCGAGCGGCGGGCTGAACAGGCCCAGGCCGAACTGGCCCACGCCCACCGAGACCAACCCGCCCGAGACCCCGCTCTTCGCGGGCAGCCCCGCGCGCAGGAGCCACTCGCCCGCGTAGTCGTACATGCCGCTCGTCGCCATGACCGCGAGCACCCACTCGGTCACGACCTCGTCGACCACACGCTCGCCCGTGACCGGGTTGACGCCGCCGTTCGCCAGCGTCGCCGACATGCGGGCGAGGTCGCGCGCGGTGACCAGGACCGCGCACTGGCGGAAGTACGTGTCGAGCGTGCCCTCGACGTCCGCGGTCAGGGCCCCCGTGCTGTGCATGAGGTACGCGATCGCCCGGTTGCGGTCGCCGGTCTCCGACTCGCTCACGTAGACCCGGCCGTCGACCTCGAGCGGGCGCCCCGCGAACGCGCCGAGCACGTGCAGGATGCGCGCGAACCGCTCCTCCTCGTCGTCCCCGCGCACGAGCGACGTCGTGACGATCGCGCCCGCGTTGACCATGGGGTTCGGTGGCCGCCCCGTGACGGGGTCGAGGCGGATCGAGCTGAAGCCTTCGCCGCTGGGCTCGGCGCCGACGTGCGCGAGCACCTCGGGGAGCCCCCGGTCCATGAGGGCCAGGGCGAACACGAAGGGCTTCGACAGGGACTGGATGGTGAAGGGGGCGTCGGCGTCGCCCGCGGTGTAGATGCTGCCCGTGACCCCGGCCAGGGCGACGCCGAACAACGAGCGGTCGGCCGTCGCGAGCTCGGGGATGTAGGTCGCGACCGTGCCCTCGTCGAGACCACGGAACGCCTCGTGGACGCCGGCGAGCGCGTCCGCGATGAGGCCGCTCGCGCCGGTGCCGGTCGGGTGCTCGGAGGGGTCGGTCGCGACGGCCGGGGAGTGATCGGAACCTGCCATGTACGCGATTGTGCGCCTCGCGCCGGTCCTGTGCCCGGTGGGCGGACGGCGTCGTGCCGGGCCGGCGCCGGGCCTCGTGCCCGGCGGGCTCCCGGGCGGGTGCGGGGGCGGCGCACGGCCCGCACGACCTGGCGGCGATAGGCTGTGGGACGTGATCCCTGCACCTGGTTCCTCGCCCGTCCGCGTCCGCTTCTGCCCGTCGCCCACGGGGACGCCGCACGTCGGCCTCATCCGCACGGCCCTGTTCAACTGGGCGTACGCCCGGCACGTGGGCGGGACGTTCGTCTTCCGCATCGAGGACACGGACGCCGCGCGTGACTCCGAGGAGAGCTACCAGCAGCTCCTCGAGGCGCTGCGCTGGCTCGGCATGGACTGGGACGAGGGCGTCGAGGTCGGTGGCCCGCACGAGCCCTACCGGCAGTCGCAGCGCGGGGACCTCTACCAGGACGTCGTCCGGCGCCTCGTCGAGGGCGGGTACGCGTACGAGTCGTTCTCGACGCCCGAGGAGATCGAGGCGCGCAACGTCGCGGCCGGTCGCCCCAAGGCCATGGGCTACGACGGGTTCGACCGCACGCTGACGGACGAGCAGAAGGCCGCGTTCCGCGCCGAGGGCCGTGAGCCCGTGCTGCGCATGCGCATGCCCGACACCGACGTGTCGTTCACGGACCTGGTGCGCGGCGAGATCTCGTTCGGTGCGGGCTCGGTCCCGGACTACGTGATCGTGCGGGGCAACGGCCAGCCGCTGTACACGCTCGTCAACCCGGTCGACGACGCGCTCATGGGCATCACCCACGTGCTGCGCGGCGAGGACCTGCTGTCCTCGACGCCGCGCCAGGTCGTGCTGTACCGCGCGCTGCTCGAGCTGGGCGTCGCGCAGGTCATGCCCGAGTTCGGTCACCTGCCGTACGTCATGGGCGAGGGCAACAAGAAGCTCTCCAAGCGTGACCCCGAGTCCAACCTGTTCCTGCACAAGGAGCGCGGCTTCACGCCCGAGGGTCTGCTGAACTACCTCGCGCTGCTGGGCTGGAGCATCTCGGCGGACAACGACATCTTCACCGTCGAGGAGATGGTCGCGGCGTTCGACGTCGCCGACGTCAACCCGAACCCGGCCCGCTTCGACCTGAAGAAGGCCGAGGCGATCAACGCGACGCACCTGCGCATGCTGGCCCCCGAGGACTTCCGCGACCGCCTGGTGCCGTACCTGCACCAAGGCGGGTTCGTCCCGGCGGACTCGTTCGCGGACCTGTCGGCCGAGCACCAGGCGCTCGTCACGGCGGGAGCCCCGCTCGTGCAGGAGCGCATGGTCCTGCTCGGGGAGGCCAAGGGCATGCTCGGCTTCCTGTTCGTGGCCGACGACGCCGTGCCCGTCGAGGACGAGGCGCGCGCTGCGCTGCGCGAGGAGGCACCGGCCGTGCTCGACGCCGCGATCCGCGGGCTCGACGCCCTGGACGACTTCTCGACCGACCCGATCCAGGAGGCCCTCAAGGCCGTCCTGGTCGAGGAGATGGGCATCAAGCCGCGCTTCGCGTTCACGCCGCTGCGTGTGGCCGTGACGGGCCGTCGCGTCTCGCCGCCGCTGTTCGAGTCGATGGAGATCCTCGGCAAGGAGTCGACCCTCGCGCGCCTGCGTGCGCTGCGCGCGTCGCTGTGAGCATCTCTGAGGCCACGCTGCCCGACGGCGCCGCTCACCCC
>NZ_JBHUAD010000031.1:0-25278 GCF_042789955.1 Oerskovia sp. NPDC056781 | reverse complement strand
GGATGACGGCCCCCAGCACGTTCTCGGCCGTTCTCGACAGGTGTCAGCCACCAGCCACCAGCCGCCAGCCGCCGGCAGGCGGCTCGACCGGCCGAGACGGTCAGCCGAGCCCGGCCGCCCGCCAGGCCGGGCTCACCCGCACCACGTCGCCGATCACGGTCACGGCCGGAGCGCGGACGCCGGCCGCGGTCGCGACGTCGGCGATGGTCGCGAGCGTCCCGACGGTCGACCGCTGCCGCGGCCCGTACCCGTCCTCGACGACCGCGACGGGAGTCTCGGGCGAGCGGCCCGAGGCCACGAGCGCGGCCGCGGAGTCGCGGAGCCGTGAGACGCCCATGAGCAGGACGACGGTGTGGTCGGAGGCCGCCGGCACCTTGCCGATGTCCTCGTGCCCGGTCAGGACCGTGAAGCCACGCGACCAGCCGCGGTGCGTCACGGGGATGCCCACGGCGGCGGGAACGGAGACCGCGCTCGTCACACCGGGCACGACCTCGACGGGGATGCCGTGCTCCTCGCACGCGATGAGCTCCTCGCCCCCGCGCCCGAACACGTAGGGGTCGCCGCCCTTGAGACGGACGACGCGGCGTCCGGCGAGAGCGTGCTCGACCAGCAGCGCGTTGATCTCCTCCTGGGGGACCGGGTGGAACCCCGGGGTCTTGCCGACGTCGATCACGACGACGTCGTCCGCGAGCTCGTCGAGCAGCACGCGCGGGCCCAGCCGGTCGGCCACCACGACCTCGGCCTGCGCGAGCAGCCGGCGCCCGCGCGCGGTGACGAGCTCGGGGTCACCGGGGCCGCCGCCCACGAGGGCGACGCTCCCGCGGCCGCCCGCAGCGGGCCGGACCGGCCGCAGCGGGAGCTCGCCGGTCGCCAGGAGGGCGTCGATCGCGTCCCGGACGTGCTGGGCGCGGCGGGGGTCGCGGCCAGCGTTCACGGCCACGACCACCTCGGTCGAGGCGGGCGAACCGGTCGGCCCACCCGCACCAGCGCCGTCGACGTCAGCCACGGTCACCCGGGCCACGGCCGGGACCCACGCGGTCCCGGCCTCGGCGTCGCCGGCGCTCACGCAGAAGACGCGCAGCGCCTCCGCCTCGGCCGCGACGGCCGCGTCGACCTCGGGAGACCCGGTCGCGGTGTGCACGAGCCACGCGTCCTCGAGGTCTCCAGGCTCGAACGAGCGCGCCTCCCGGACCACGGTCCCGGCCGTGCCGGGCCCGTCATGGTGAGCGGCGCCGTCGGGCAGGGGGGCGATCAGCGCCGCCAGGTCCTCGCAGACCTCCGGGGCCACGACACGCACGTGCGCGCCCGCGAGGACGAGAGACCGGGCGCGCCGTGCGGCGACCGGGCCGCCGCCCACGACGACCACGAGACGGCCCGCGATCCGCAGACCGAGGGGGTACAACTCAGGGTTCATGCGCCCATCATCGCCCGAAAGCGGCGGCGGCCAGCTCACGCCGGCGCAGCAGCCACCCCGAGCCCTTGCTGGTCGAGGTCTCCGGGGCCAGGCCGCGGCGGCGCAGCATCGACTTCTCGACCGGGGCGAAGAACAGCAGCTCGATGACCATGCCGACCACGAGGATCAGCAGGATCGCGGTGAAGACGAGGGCCATGTCGGACAGCTCGCGCCCCTGCTGGAGGAACGCGCCCAGGCCGAACCCGATCCCGCCGCCGACCGCGATGATCTCCGCGGCCATGAGCGAGCGCCACGAGAACGCCCAGCCCTGCTTGAGGCCCGCGAGGTAGCCGGGGAAGGCCGCGGGCAGGATGACGTCCTTGATCATCTGGAACCGGCCCGCGCCCAGGACCTGCCCCACGCGCCGGTACAGCGGCGGCACCTGGTCCACGCCCGACACGATCCCGTTGATGATCGAGGGCACCGCGCCCATGAGGATCACGAAGTACACGGTGGCGTCGGACAGCCCGAACCAGATGATGCCCGCGGGCACCCAGGCGACCGACGGCAGCACCTGCAGACCCGTGATGATCGGACCGAACGACACACGCACCCAGCGCACGCGCGCCACGAGGATGCCGAGCGGCGTGCCGATCGCGACGGCCGCGAGGAAGCCCAGGACACCGCGCTCGAGGCTCGTCCCGAGGGCCTGCCACAGCGTGCCGCTCGCCGCGGCGCGCGTGACGGCCTCCCAGACCTGCTCGGGGCCGGGCAGGTTGTAGATGGGCTGGACCTCGAGCCACACGAGGGTCTGCCAGACGGCGAGCAGGATCGCGATCGCCAGGACCGGCGGGTAGACGGCGTGGAACGCCTTGGACCACCGGCTCGCGGTGGGTGCGACGGTCGTCTGGAGGGCGTCGAGGCCCGCCTCGATGTCGCTCACGTCCTTGGCGTGCCCGACGACGGCGCCCGCCTCGCGCGGACCGGTCGCGACGGCGTCGGGCGTCTCGGGCGAGAGCCCGGACGCGTCCGGACCGGGCAGGGCCCCGGGGCGCGGGGCCAGGGTCTCGGTGCTCTTCGACGTCTCAGACGGCATGGCGGCGGATCTCCTCACGGAGGTCGTTGGTGATCTCGGTCGCGAGGCGGGACGCGGCGGCCGCCTCGATGCTGCGCTGCTCGTCGGCCCCGTACACGTCGACGTCCCACTCGCGCACGATGCGCCCGGGGCGCGACGACATGAGCAGGACGCGCTGCCCGAGCCGCACGGCCTCACGGACGTTGTGCGTGATGAACACGATCGTGCGGCCGGTCTGCTCCCAGACGCGCTCGAGCTCGTCGTGGAGCAGGTCACGCGTGATGGCGTCGAGCGCCGCGAACGGCTCGTCCATGAGCAGGACGTCCCGCTCCTGGGCGAGCGAGCGGGCCAGCGCGACGCGCTGGCGCATGCCGCCCGAGAGCTCGTGGACGCGCTTGTCGCCCGAGCCGTCGAGCCGCACGAGCGAGAGCAGCTCGGCGGCCCGCTCGCGGCGCTCGGAGCGGGGCACGCCCCGGAACTTCAGGGCGAGCTCGATGTTGCGGCTCGCGGTGAGCCAGGGGAACAGCGCGGACTCCTGGAACATCAGGGCCGCGCCGTCCCCGGCGACCTCCACGTCCCCCGTGGTCGGGCGCTCGAGGCCCGCGACGATGTTGAGCAGCGTCGACTTGCCGCAGCCGGAGGCTCCGAGCAGGCAGACGAACTCGCCCTGCGCGATGTCCAGGTCGATCCCGTCGAGCACCGGGGCGCCCGTCGGGGAGAACCGCTTGGACACGCCGCGCAGGCGGACGCCGGTCGTGGGGCCGGAGTCCTCGTCCGAGGTCGTGGCGACCGGTGTGCCCGTACGGGCGGGGGACGTGGTGGTCATCGTGCTACTCCTTGCCGAGACCTGCGGCGGAGACGGTCGGCTGACCGGCCTCCTTCAGCACCTTGTTGAGGAGGCTCAGGTCGTAGATGCCGTTCAGGTCCGCCTCGGTGGTGGTCCCGGCCGTCACGCCGTCCTCGAGCAGGGTGTCGAGCGTGCCCGCGAGCGGGTCCGTCGTGAAGGTGATGTTGGTGAAGGCGCGGTCGAGGACCTCGTCCGACAGGGGCTTGCCGGCGATCTTCTCGATCTCGCCGTTGACGAGCGTCTTGGCCTCGTCGGGGTTGGCGTCGAGCCAGTCGATCGCCGCGACCTCGCCGCGCAGGAGCGCCTCGACGGTCTCGGGGTGCTCCTCGAGGAAGTCGGTGCGGACGATCAGGTGCGTGGTGAGGAACTGGCCGTCGTCCCACAGGTCCTTCTCGTCGACCAGGACGTGCGCACCGGCGTCGAGCACGAGGCGCGAGGCCCAGGGCTCGGGCAGCCAGCCGCCGTCGAGCTCGCCGTTCTGGAACAGCGTCAGGGTCTGGGCGTTCTCGGTCGGGGTGACCGCGACGTCCCCGCCGCCCTGGATGTCGTTCTTCAGGCCGTTCTCGGTGAGCCAGGCGCGCAGCGCGACGTCCTGGGTGCCGCCGAGCTGGGGCGAGGCGATCTTGGTGCCCTTGAGGTCGGCGGCCGTGTCGATCCCGTCGCGCACGACGAGCTGGGCCCCGCCCGACGTCGAGCCCGCGATGATGCGCACGGCCTCCCCGTTCGACTTCACGAAGTTGTTGATGGCGGGGTTGGGGCCGATGAAGGTGGCGTCGATGGCCCCGGCGTTGAGCGCCTCGATCGCGGCAGGGCCGGCGTTGAAGACCTGGGTCGAGAGCGTGGTGTCGCCCAGGGCCTCCTCGAACTGCCCGCCCGCGACCCCGACGAGCGCGGGGGCGTGCGTGACGTTCGCGAAGTAGCCGAGGCGCAGCTCGTCGGCGGCGCCCGAGGACTTCTCGGGGCCGTCGGCGGCGTCGGACGTGCCCGTGGAGCAGGCGGAGAGCAGGAGCAGCGGCGCGACGGCGGCCGCTGCGACCGCGGAGCGGGTCCGGGCGAAGCGGTGTCGTGACGTGCCGGCTCGGGTCGTGCGGGTCGGGCGGGACGACGTGTTCATGGTGGATCCTTCTGGATGGTCGGTGGTTGCCTGGCGGTGGACGTGTCGAGTCCCGGCAGCGCCGATCCGTGCAGCACGCGATCCGAGGGCCCGGGGTTCCGGGCCCCGACCTGCGGTGGTCGGGTGGGCCTCAGATCGCGTACTGCACGGGACGCTGCGAAGGACATCGCACGGCCGCCAGGGCGTCTCCGACCATTCCTGCTGCGAGGGTGCCGCCGTCCTGACCGTCGATCAGGAGGAAGGCACCGGTGCGGCGCGAGGTGACGTACTCCTCGGCCGCGACGGGTGAGGCGAGGCGCAGGGTGACGCGCCCGATGTCGTTGAGCTCGAGCGTCTCCGCGGGCTCGAGCTCGGCGGTGTCGAGGTCCAGGCGCCCGACGACGTCGCGCACCACGGCCTGGACGGTGCGGGTCGTGTGCTTGAGCAGCACGCGGGTGCCGGGGCGCAGGGTCTTGTCGCTGAGCCACGCGACGGTGCCCTCGACGTCCTGCGTGACCTCGGGGGCGTCGGCCGCTGCCGCGATGAGGTCGCCGCGGGCGATGTCGATCTCGTCCGTGAGGCGGATCGTGACGGACTGGGGAGCGAAGGCCTCGGCGAGCGTGCCGTCGGCCGTGTCGATGCCCTCGACCGTGCTCTTCCTCCCGCTGGGCAGGACCACGACCTCGTCGCCGACGCGGACGACCCCCGAGGCGATCTGGCCCGCGTACCCGCGGTAGTCGCGGAACCGTTCCTCGAGCGCCGCGCCCTGGGGTCGCAGGACGACCTGGACGGGGAAGCGGAACGCCTCGGTGTCGGGCGTCTCGGCCGCGGGGAGCTCCTCGAGCAGGTCGAGCAGGCTCGGCCCGTCGTACCAGGGCGTCCTGCCGTCGGGCCCGCCCGAGCGGTCGACGACGTTGACGCCCTCGAGCGCCGAGACCGGCAGCGTGAGGACGTGCGCGACGCCGAGCGAGGCCGCGGCCTCGCGGATCTGGTCCGCGAGCTCCTCGTAGCGTTCCTGGCTGTAGTCGACGAGGTCGATCTTGTTGACGGCCACGATCACGTGGGGCACCCGCAGGAGGCTCGCGACCGCGAGGTGGCGGCGCGTCTGCTCCAGGAGCCCCTTGCGGGCGTCGATGAGCAGCACGACGACGTCGGCCGTGGACGCACCCGTGACGGTGTTGCGCGTGTA
Organism: Oerskovia sp. NPDC056781; assembly: GCF_042789955.1. NCBI lineage: Bacteria > Bacillati > Actinomycetota > Actinomycetes > Micrococcales > Cellulomonadaceae > Oerskovia > Oerskovia sp. NPDC056781. Next base: position 19,681 of record NZ_JBHUAD010000031.1, on the reverse strand, counting down.
CTGCACGTGCCCGGGGCAGTCGGCCAGGATGAACGAGCGTCTGGCGGTCGCGAAGTAGCGGTACGCGACGTCGATCGTGATGCCCTGCTCGCGCTCGGCGCGCAGGCCGTCGGTGAGCAGTGCGAGGTCGGCCGTGGCGAGCCCGCGGTCGCGCGAGACGCGCTCGACGGCGTCGAGCTGGTCCGCGAGGACGGACTTGGAGTCGAACAGCAGGCGGCCGACGAGGGTCGACTTCCCGTCGTCGACGGACCCGGCGGTCGCGAGGCGCAGCAGGGTGCTCGTGGGCAGCGGGTGCGTGGTGGTGGCGCTCACTAGAAGTACCCCTCCTTCTTGCGGTCTTCCATGGCGGCTTCGGAGATCCGGTCGTCGGCGCGCGTGGCGCCGCGCTCGGTGATGCGGGTCGCGGCGACCTCGGTGATGACGTCGTCGACCGTGTAGGAGTCCGACTCCACCGCGCCCGTGCACGACATGTCGCCCACGGTCCGGTAGCGCACGGTCTCGGTGCGCACGTCCGCGCGCTCGGTGTCGTTGCGGGGCTGGGAGTACGGCCCGACGGCGAGCAGCATGCCGTCGCGCTCGAAGACCTCGCGCTCGTGCGCGTAGTAGAGGCTGGGCAGGTCGATCTTCTCGGCAGCGATGTAGCGCCAGATGTCGAGCTCGGTCCAGTTGCTCAGCGGGAACGCGCGGACGTGCTCGCCCGGGCGGTGGCGGCCGTTGTACAAGTTCCACAGCTCGGGTCGCTGGTTGCGCGGGTCCCACTGGCCGAACTCGTCGCGTAGCGAGATGACGCGCTCCTTGGCGCGCGCCTTCTCCTCGTCGCGGCGCCCGCCGCCGAACACGGCGTCGAACTTGTGGCCCGTGATGGCGTCGAGCAGCGGCTGGGTCTGGAGCGGGTTGCGCGTGCCGTCGGCGCGCTCCAGGAGGCGGCCGTCGTCGAGGTAGTCCTGGACGCTCGCGACCTCGAGGCGGGCGCCCAGGCGCTCGACCGTGGCGTCGCGGTACTCCAGGACCTCGGGGAAGTTGTGGCCTGTGTCGACGTGCAGCAGCGGGAACGGCACGGGGGCGGGCCAGAACGCCTTGGTCGCCAGGTGCAACATGACGACCGAGTCCTTGCCGCCGCTGAACAGCAGCACGGGGCGCTCGAACTCGGCGACGACCTCGCGGATGATGTGGATCGCCTCGGACTCGAGGGACTCGAGCTGGGTCAGGCGATAGGTGGAGGTGGTCTCGGTGGTCTCCGTGGGGGAGGCCGGCGGGGCGAGGGGGGCGGTCAAGGCGTCGCTCTTCTCGTCGGGGTGCGTGGGGTGGTGGTCGGTGGGCGCGGTCGAGGGGCCCGTGGTCACGGCGCTCATACGTGGAGCCCGCACTCGGTCTTGTCGAGCCCGGCCCAGCGGCCTGCGCGCGGGTCCTCGCCGGGGGCGACGCGGCGCGTGCAGGGCGCGCAGCCGATCGACGGGTACCCGTCGTTCAGGAGCGGGTTCAGGATCACCTGGTGGTCGGCGGCGTAGCCGAGCAGGTCGTCGAAGGACCAGGCGGCGAGCGGGTTGATCTTGACCAGCCCGTTCTTCTCGTCCCAGGTCACGAGCGGGGTGCCCGTGCGGGTGGGGGCCTCGTCGCGGCGCACGCCCGTGACCCAGACCTCGTACTCTCCGAGCGTGCGGGTCAGGGGCTCGACCTTGCGCATGGCGCAGCACGCGGCGGGGTCGCGCGACCAGAGGTCCTTGCCGTGCGCCGCGTCCTGCTGGGCCACGGTGAGCTGCGGCAGGACGTCGACGATCGTGACCTCCATCTGCTGCTCGACGGCGTCGCGCGTGCCCGAGGTCTCGGGGAAGTGGTATCCGGTCTCGAGGAACAGGACGTCGACCCAGGGGGCCTGCTGCGCGACGACGTGCGGCAGGACCGCGTCGGCCATCGAGCACGCGACCGCGATCGAGTCGCCGAACTCGCGCACGGCCCACGCGACGACCTGCTCGGCGGTCGCCTCGTCTGCTGCCCCCAGGGCCGAGCCGTGCAGCTCGGCCTGACCGCGCTCGACGATCGCTCGCAGCTCGTCGGCCGACCGCTTGGGGCGGGCGTTCTCGGCGCGCCGGGCCGCGTGCGCGGCCTTGGACGCGGCGCGCGCCTCGGTGCGTGCCTTGGCGGCCGCGCGCAGCGCGGCCAGCGGGTCGCCGCCGGTCGCCGCACCGCCTCTGCCCGTCGTGCCCGTCGTGCCCGACGGCGCAGCTCCGACCGGGTGCACGGCCCCACCCGGGTTCGTGGTCGTCCCGCTCATCGCAGCGACTCCTCGTCCGCGCGGTGCGCCCACTGGGCGAAGCTCTCCTCGCCCTCCTTCTCCTGCTCGAACTGCCGCACGACGCGCTCGACGTACTCGGGCAGGTCGTCGTTGGTGACCTTGAGGCCGCGCACGGTGCGGCCCAGGCCGGCCTCCGCGCGGTCGTCCGAGGTCAGACCGCCGCCCAGGTGGACCTGGAAGCCGGGGACCTGGTTGCCGTCGTCGTCCATCACGAGCTGGCCCTTGAGGCCGATGTCCGCGGTCTGGATGCGGGCGCACGAGTTGGGGCAGCCGTTGATGTGCAGCGAGAGCGGCTTCATGGTGGACAGGTCGCCGAGGCGCTTCTCGAGGTCGTCGATCGCGCGCGTCGCGGCGCCCTTGGTCTCGACGATCGCGAGCTTGCAGTACTCGATGCCCGTGCACGCGATGGTGCTGCGGCGGAACGGGCTCGGGTTCGCGTCGAGGCCCTGCTCCTTGAGCCCGGACACGACGCGCTCGAGGTGCTCGTCGGGGACGTCGAGCACGAGCAGCTTCTGGTGCGGCGTGAACCGCACGCGGTGGGACCCGGCCGATTCGGCGAGGTCCGCGACGGCCGCGAGGATGCTGCCCGAGACACGCCCGACGTAGGGCGCGGCGCCGATGTAGTTGAGGCCGTCCTTCTGCTTGTGCACACCGATGTGGTCGCCCGGCTGGGAGGGCTGCGGGGCGGGCGGGCCGTCGGGCAGCGCGAAGCCCAGGTATTCGGTCTCGAGGACCTCGCGGAACTTCGCCGGCCCCCAGTCGGCGAGCAGGAACTTCAGGCGGGCCTTGTTGCGCAGCCGGCGGTAGCCGTAGTCGCGGAAGATCTGGACGACCCCGTGCCACACGTCGGCCACCTGCTCCTCGGTGACGAACGCGCCGAGGCGCTCACCGAGGCGGGGGTTCGCGGACAGGCCGCCGCCGACCCACAGGTCGAAGCCGACGCCGAGCTCGGGGTGCTCGAGCGCGACGAAGCCCACGTCGTTGATCTCGTGGACCACGTCCTGGGAGGGGTGGCCGGTCACGGCGGTCTTGAACTTGCGGGGCAGGTTGGCGAGCTCGGGGACCCCGATGTACTTGTCCGTGATCTCCTTGATGACCCGGGCGGGGTCGATCAGCTCGTCCGCGGCGATCCCGGCGACCGGGCTGCCGAGGACCACGCGCGGGACGTCGCCGCACGCCTCGGTCGTCTGCAGGCCCACCGACTCGAGCCGTCGCCAGATCTCGGGCACGTCCTCGACCTCGACCCAGTGGAGCTGGATGTTCTGACGGTCCGTGATGTCGGCGCTGTCGCGGCCGAAGTCGCGCGAGATGTCCGCGATGACGCGCAGCTGCTCGGTCGTGACCGCGCCGCCGTCGATGCGCACACGGAGCATGAAGTACTTGTCCTCGAGCTCGTGCGGCTCGAGCGCCGCGGTGCGCCCGCCGTCGATCCCGGGCTTGCGCTGCGTGTACAGGCCCCACCAGCGGAAGCGTCCGTGCAGGTCGTCGCCCGTGATCGAGTCGAAGCCCTCCCGGGAGTAGACGTCCTCGATGCGTCGGCGCACCGAGAGGCCGCCGTCCTCCTGCTTCCACTTCTCGTTGCCGTTGAGCGGCTCCTTGCCGTCGACGGCCCACTGGCCGTTGGGCCGGGCGACGCGCGCTGGGCGGGCCGGGCGCTCGGGGCGAGCGGCGGTGTCGGGCACGCTCGGGGTGCCGGCGACCGTGTCGGCCGGTGCGGTGGTGCTGCTGCCCGCCGGCTGACCGGCGACGGGGGTCGCGTCAGTGGCGGTGTTCGGCGGCGTCATCGTGCTCCTCGTGGGGGGACGTGGGCACGCGGACCGAAGGACTCAGCAAGGAACGAGGGGGCTGAGGGCCGACCACGCGCGCCCTTGGCTCAGGAAGATGGCGAGCGGTCGGCGAGGACGGCTCGGGCTGAGTCAGGCGCGGGTCAACAACAACAGCAGAAGCTGTTGCGGGCGCAGGCCGTCGACTCGTGACGTGCCGTCACGAGGAGGAGGTGCGCTGCCGTGGTCATGGCGGGAAATCTACAGAGGCAGCGGGTGAATGAACACCCCCTGTCCGCATGGTGGATGGGTGTCTCAGACTTCGGCAGCGGTGGAGGCAGGGTGAGCGGGCCCGAGGGGTCGTCGGACCCGCTCTCCATGCCGACGACGCTGCGGCGTCGGGGCAGTCAGTGCCGTGAGCGCCGCTGCCCGCCCGTGCGGGCTCGGGCCGTGCGCCGCGGTGCTGCGCCCGGCCGGACGCCGCCCCACAGGGCGACCCACTGCGGGGCCGTGAGATCCCGGGCCAGCGCCGAACCGAGGCGCTCGCGCGCGAGCAGCGACGCGGCGTCGTCGTCGAGCAGGCCGCGTCGGCGCAGGACGTCCGCCAGGCCACGGCCGCGGCCCGTGAAGACGTCGGCGACGAACCGCTGGTAGGCGGCGCGGTCGCCCGCCGGGAGCAGCGCGCGACGGGTCACGCGCAGCAGGCCGCCGTCGGTCCCGGGGGACGGGCGGAACGCGCGGGCGGGGACGCGGCCATGGAGCTCGAACGAGAACCACGGCCACCACTGCGCCGTGAGCAGGGTTGCGCCGCCGACCCCCGCACGGCGTCGCGCGACCTCCCACTGCACGAGGAGGACCGCGTCCGACCATCCGGGCTCGTCGAGGAGCTTGCGCAGGATCGGGGTCGTGACGTGGAACGGGACGTTGCCGACCACCACGTGCGGCTCGGCGGGGTGGGGAAAGTGCAGGTAGTCGGCGTGCCGGACGTCGACCCGGGCGGACGGGCCGGTCCTCCCGGCAAGGCGGCGGCGCAGGCGCGCGACGTGGCGCCCGTCGATCTCGACCGCGACGACCGGGCGGCCGAGACGGGCGAGCGGCACCGTGATCGCGCCGTCGCCAGGCCCGATCTCGAGGATCGGGCCGGAGGTCCGGGCGACCAGGTCGACCATCGCGGCCGGGACGCGGGGGTCGGTGAGGAAGTTCTGTCCGTGCTCGTGACGACCGTCGGACGGGAGGTGGGGCATGCGAGGCTCCGCGGGGCGTGGGTGGACGCCGGGCAGCACGAGACGGCCGCTCCGGCAGGGGCCGGGGCGACGGAGCCGAAAGGAGGGGTCCGCCGCTAGGAGCGGCGGAGGCGGCGGGAGAACGCGCAGGACGCGCCGAAGGCTGACATGGCGCCGACCCTACGGCGGGGCGCGCGGGGGAGCGAGGGGTTTTCGTGGCGCGCGGGGGTGAGCAGCGCCACGCCGATCTTTTTCCGACACCCGCGTCAGCAAACTAGGATGTGGCCATGGAAATCGTCTACAACGTGTTCGCGGTCCTGCACTTCGTCGGCTGGGCCATCGTCCTCGGCGGCTACTTCGTGTCCCTCAAGTCCGCCGCGCTCAACAAGGGTGTCTTCCACGGTGCCGCGACGGCCGCCGTCGCGGGCATCCTCATGGTCGGCGTGGCCGAGATGAGCGGCATGTGGGACGACGGCGGCCCCAGCATGATGAAGATCGGCATCAAGCTCGTGATCGCCGTGATCATCGCCGTCCTCGCGTTCGTCGGCGTGCGCCAGGGCGACAAGATCTCGCCCGCGCTCAAGCACTCGATCGGTGGCCTCACGCTGGTCAACATCATCGTGGCGGTCTTCGTCTGACAGGTGGCCCGTCGCGTCGCACCGGCCTGCCTGCCGGTCGCGATGCGTGCCGCCCGCCGCGGGCCGCCCTGCCTCGGGTCGCGTCGCACCCGAACGAGCTCCCCGTACCCGTCTGGGGGCGGGGAGCTCGTTCGTCGGGCGTGCCCGGCGGGGTCATGTGGGCACCGCGGTGGTCGTGGTGCGTACGCGACGCCTCTGACGTGCGAGGGTGTCACCCGTGAGCATCGCTGGAGAGATCGTCGTCGGCCTGGTGATCCTGGTCGGGCTGGCCGGGATCGTCGTGCAGGTCCTGCCGGGGAACACCCTCGTGGGAGGGGCCATCCTCGTGTGGGCGATCATGACGGGCGGCACGGCCGCCTGGGTCGTGTTCGCCGTGGCCGCCACGTTCATCGTCGCGGCCGAGGGCGGTCAGCTCCTGCTCGCCGGACGGCACATGCGGCGGGCCGAGGTCCCGTGGTCGACGCTCGCGTGGGGCGGACTGGCCGGTGTCGTCGGCTTCTTCGTCATCCCCGTGGTCGGGCTGTTCATCGGCTTCGTGGCAGCGGTCTTCGTGGCCGAGCTGATCCGTCGACGCGACCGGCGCGCCGCGTGGCGGGCGACCGTCGCCGCGCTGCAGGCCACGGGCATCACGATCGTGGTCCAGCTGCTGGGCGGGCTGCTCGCCGCCGTGACGTGGGGCGTGGGCCTGGCCCTGACATGAGCCGACGCCGAGAACGGCGCCCGAGAGTCGTGCCGACAACGGGCTTGAGGCCGTTCCGAGCGGCAGAACGACCGTAACCCCGTTCTCGACCGCCTCGACCGCCGACCGCTCCGACCGCCCGACCGCCCAGACGGGCAGCGTCAGGTCCGTTCGGGGGACGGGTGGGAGCGAGTCAGGCCCCGAGGCGCGTCCGCAGGCGGTACTCCAGGCCTACCCGGACGGTCGGCCACTCGGCGGCCGTGATCGAGTAGACGGCCGTGTCGCGCAGGCCCCCGTCGTACCCGATCTTGTGGCTGCGCAGCACCCCGTCGAGCTTGGCGCCCAGGCGTTCGATCGCCGCGCGCGACTGCCGGTTGTGGAAGTGCGTGCGCAGCTCGACCGCGATCGCGTCGAGGTCGTCGAACGCGTGACCCAGCAGCAGCAGCTTCGCGGCAGGGTTCACGCCCGTTCCCTGGGCACTGACCCGGGTCCAGGTGAAGCCGATCTCGACGTGACGGTTGAGCGGGTCGATCCCGAGGAAGGTCGTGACGCCGACGACCTGGTCGTCGGCGTTGCGGATCACGACCCACGGGTTGGCGGTCCCCGCCTCGCGGGCCGCGATCTTGTCGCGGATGTACTGCGCCATCTCTTCGGGGGCGGGCACCGAGGTGTACCAGGCGTTCCACAGCTCGCCGTCGCGCACGGCCTCGACGAGTGCGTCGTGGTGGTCGGGGTGCAGCGGGACGAGGCGGACGAGCGGTCCGGTCAGGGTCACGGGGTCGGCGAAGACGTTCACGTCACGACCCTATCCGGCGCGTGGTCGGGTGCGCCCGGGAGCCCTGATGGTGGTCGCGGGGTGGCCGGTTGGCGAGAACGGGATGGCGGTCGTCCCGGGCCGCGGAACGACCGCGACCCCGTCCTCGGCGGCACCGACCGCAGCCCGGGCCGTCCGGACGGGTCAGCCCACCGAGATCTCCGTCACGTAGAGCACGTTGCCGTCGAGGTCGCGCATCGAGAACATGGGCGGGACGCCGTCCCACCGCAGCAGCTCCTCGACGCGTACGCCCTGGTCGCCGAGCGTCGCGTGGTCGGCGGCCGCGTCGGAGGTGGCGAGGCGGATGCCCGTGTCGATCCCGGCCTCCTGCCCCTGGCCCTCCTGGACGAGCGCGAGCGAGACCGGGGCGCCGGGCGGGGCGACCTCGATCCAGCGGAAGCCTTCCTGGAGGTCGCCGTCCATGCGGACCTCGAACCCCAGGGTGTCGCGGTAGAACGCGAGCGCGGCGTCCTGGTCGCGCACCGGGACCGCGACCGTGTGCAGGCCCGTGAAGTGGGTCGTCGCCATGATTCCTCCTTCGCAGCGGGGCGCCCTCGACGGAGGGCGTCGTGGGGAGGACCGCGGCGGGCGAGCGAAGTCATCGGTCACCGGGCGCACGCGCGCGGCGCACGGGTTCGCGGGACGCGTGCCGATGCGGGGAGTGTCGGTGCGCACGCCTAGGCTGGGAGGGCTATGACATCGCTCTTCGAGAACCTGCCGCTGCCCGGATTCGACCTCGCGTCCCTCGGGGACTCGTCGCGCCTGCCGACCACCGCGCCGCGGTGGGACGAGGCGCCCGACGGCGGAGGTTCCGCCCGGACGTCCGCTCGCCCGGGGCGCGGCCCCGAGGGGCGCGGCGCGGCCGAGCGCGCCGACGCGGCGGGACACGACGAGGACGGGCATCGCGCCGGCGGCTTCTCGCACATCGACGCGGACTCGCTGCTCGACGGCATGAACCCCCAGCAGCGCGAGGCGGTGGTGCACGCGGGCAGCCCGCTGCTCATCGTGGCCGGTGCGGGCTCGGGCAAGACGAGGGTCCTGACGCACCGTATCGCGTACCTGCTCGCGACGGGTCGGGCCCGGCCGGGCGAGATCCTCGCGATCACGTTCACCAACAAGGCCGCCGCGGAGATGCGCGAGCGCGTCGAGTCGCTCATCGGTCCCGCGGCCCGCTACATGTGGGTCTCGACGTTCCACTCCGCGTGCGTGCGGATCCTGCGCAAGGAGGCCTCGGCGCTCGGGCTCAAGTCGAGCTTCTCGATCTACGACGCGGCCGACTCCCAGCGGCTCATCACGCTCGTGAGCCGCGAGCTCAACCTCGACGTGAAGAAGTACCCGGCGCGGACGCTCGCGAACAAGATCTCGGACCTCAAGAACGAGCTGGTCGACCCCGAGCGCTATGCGCGCGAGAGCGGCGCGTCGGCGGCCGACGGCACGCCCGGCGCTGGTCAGGCCAACGCGTTCGACCAGGTCCTCTCGGACGTCTACACGCGCTACCAGGCCCGCCTCGCGCAGGCCCACGCGCTCGACTTCGACGACATCATCATGACCACGGTCAACCTCCTGCAGGCCTTCCCGGCCGTCGCGGAGCACTACCGTCGCCGTTTCCGGCACGTGCTGGTCGACGAGTACCAGGACACCAACCACGCGCAGTACGTCCTGGTCCGCGAGCTCGCGGGGGCGAGCGCCCCGGAGGCGCAGAGCGAGGACGGCACGTGGGCGCCGGGCGTCATCCCGCCCGGCGAGCTGACGGTCGTCGGCGACGCCGACCAGTCGATCTACGCCTTCCGTGGCGCGACGATCCGCAACATCCTCGAGTTCGAGGCCGACTACCCGAACGCCCGCACCATCCTGCTCGAGCAGAACTACCGCTCGACGCAGAACATCCTCTCGGCCGCGAACGCGGTCATCTCGCGCAACATCGACCGCAAGCCCAAGCGCCTGTGGACGGACGCGGGGGCGGGCGTCAAGATCATCGGCTACGTCGCGGACAACGAGCACGAGGAGGCGCGCTTCATCGCCGAGGAGATCGACCGCCTCGGCGACTCGGACGGCGTGCGACCGGGCGACGTCGCGATCTTCTACCGGACCAACGCGCAGTCCCGCGCCCTGGAGGAGGTGCTGATCCGCGTCGGCCTGCCCTACAAGGTCGTGGGCGGCACGCGCTTCTACGAGCGCCGTGAGATCAAGGACGCGATCGCCTACCTGCGGGCCGTCGCCAACCCCGACGACGACGTGAACCTGCGCCGCATCCTCAACGTGCCCAAGCGCGGTCTCGGAGACCGTGCCGAGGCCCTGGTCGCGGCTTTCGCCGAGCGTGAGCGCATCTCGTTCGCGGCGTCCCTCGACCGGGCCGAGGAGATCCCGGGCATGACGACCCGGACCCTGAACCCGCTGCGCACGTTCCGCGAGCTGTTCCACGGGCTGCTCGACCTGTACGCGACGGGCGCGACGCCCGCGGAGATCCTGGGCGCCGTCCTCGACCGCTCGGGCTACCTCGCCGAGCTGCGGGCCAGCGACGACCCGCAGGACGGCTCGCGCGTCGAGAACCTCGCCGAGCTGCACGCGGTCGCGAGCGAGTTCACCGAGCTCGAGCCCGAGGGCACGCTCACGGACTTCCTGGAGCGCGTCTCGCTCGTCGCGGACTCCGACCAGATCCCGTCGAGCGACGACGAGGGGCACGAGGGCAAGCCCGTCGTCGACCCCGGCGTCGTGACGCTCATGACGCTGCACACGGCCAAGGGCCTCGAGTTCCCCGTGGTGTTCCTGAGCGGCATGGAGGACGGCACGTTCCCGCACATGCGCTCCCTGCACGACGAGAGCGAGCTCGCCGAGGAGCGGCGCCTCGCGTACGTCGGCATCACGCGCGCCCGGGAGCGGCTCTACATCTCGCGCTCCGCGGTGCGCTCGGCGTGGGGCATGGCCAACGAGTTCCCGCCCAGCCGGTTCCTCGACGAGATCCCCGAGGACCTGTGGGACTGGCGCCGCAAGGAGTCGTCCATGGCGACCCTGCGCGGTCCCGGTGGCTACACGGGCGGGTGGGGCTCGTCGTCGGGTGGCTCGCGCGGCGGGTCGGGGACCGGCTACGGGTCGGGGGGGTCGGGCTCGCGCAACGGCGCGGTCCGTACGCGCTCGGTCACGCCCAACCCGGACGGGCCCAAGTTCGGCTCGGCGACCCCGCGCAAGGAGGGGGACATCCCCTCGCTCGCGATCGGCGACAAGGTCACGCACGACGCCTACGGGCTCGGCACGGTCGTCGCGGTCGAGGGCGCGGGCACCAACGCGGTCGCCAAGATCGACTTCGGGGCGGACGGCACCAAGCGCCTCCTGCTGCGCTTCTCGCCCGTCACCAAGCTCTAGGCGACGGGTGCGGGGTCCGTGGCGGCCTGCGACCCCGCCCCGCTCGTCGTCCTCCGCGTGCTCTCACGTTCGACGACGTTCGGCGTGAGGACCACCGTGCGCGGGGGGCCGCCCGCCACCATCTCGGCGGCGAGGTCGACCGCCACCTTGCCCTGACGGTCGAAGGGCTGGTGCACCGTGGTGAGGTGGGGCCTGGACGAGGACGCCACAGGATGGTCGTCGAAACCGATGACCAGGACGTCCTCCGGCACACGCAGGCCGTGGTCGCGGAGCGCCTGCAGGACGCCGACCGCGATCCGGTCGTTCCCGCACGCGACCGCGTCGAACGGAACGGCCGAGCGCACCAGCTCGACGCCCGCCCGGTACCCGGCCGGCGTGTCCCAACCCGCGTGGGCGACGGTCGGCAGGAGCCGGTCGCCCAGCGTCCGACGAAGGCCCTCGACACGGTCCGGGGTGGCGGGGTTGCCGGCGGGCCCCATGATGGCCGCGACGCCGGTCGCACCGCGGGCCAGCAGGTGCTCGGCGGCCAGCGTCGCGCCCAGCACGTCGTCGGAGTAGACCGAGGCGAAGGCGGCCTTGTCCAGGTCGCCCAGCTGACCGCACAGCACCACCGGTACGTGGGCGTCCCGCAGGTCGTCGAGCATCCCGTCGTCGACGTACGGCGAGAGGTGGATGACAGCGTCGACCGCGCCGCGCTTGAACAGGCGCATCCCCTTCGCCCGTTCCTCGCTCGTCGCCATGGTGAAGAGGACGGGGACGACGGGCGTCGGGGTCAGCGCGTCGGTGATGCCCTTGAGCACGGCGGCGTAGGTCGGGTCGGTCAGCAGCTCGTCGAGCGGCTCGGTCAGGGCGACGGCATACGCCTCGGCGGTGCCCGTGGCGAGCTGCCGCGCGCGGGCGGAAGCGATGAAGCCGGTCGACTCGATGGCCTCGCGCACCGCTCGTTCGCGCTCGGCCCCGACGTTCGGTGAGCCGTTCAGGACGCGGGAGACCGTCATGTGCGAGACCCCCGCGCGGGCGGCGACGTCCCGGATGGTGGCCTTCCTGGGGCGGGCGACCGCCATCGACACCTCCTCGATCACGGCCGCCGAGTCGTGGGACTCCGGACCTTCCTGGTTTCGGTGAGTCTACCGCCGAAGCAGCGGGACGAGTCGCTTGCGGACGAGGATTGTTACCGGTAACGTCGCGGCCAAGTTACCGGTAACACCACGAGTCGGCCCGACGTCGGACCGATGGGACGTGCCGGATGTGCCGGCAGGTGGCCGGCACGCTCTCGACGACGAGAACGAGGTGTCACGCATGACAACGCTCAGGTGGGAAGACCCCACCACCACGGGCTCCTGTCGGCTTCCGGGCCATGCCTACTTCTTCGGCTACGACTCCTCGGTGGCCGCGGCCACCGGGCATCGGGGGCTCTCCCAGGGGTTCACGTCCCTGTCGGGGCAGTGCCGCTTCCGCTACTACGACCATCCGGGGCGTGTGACGAACGCCGATCGCGCCGAACCGGCACGGACCGCGCAGGGCGAGGTCGCGCAGGGGTGGTCCGTCCTGTCGGTGCCCCACCTGTGGCAGATCGACGGGTTCGGGCGGCTCCAGTACACCGACGAGGGCTATCCGTTCCCCATCGACGTCCCGCACGTCCCGTCGGACAACCCGACGGGTGTCTACCAGTTCGACGTCGAGCTCGACCCTCAGCCTGCGGGTTCGCGGCGCATCCTGCGCCTCGACGGTGTCGAGGCCTACGTCGAGGTGCACGTCAACGGGACCGAGGTCGGGTGGTCCAAGGGGTCGCGCCTGTGTGCGGAGTTCGACATCACCGACGCCGCTCACGACGGACGTAACCTCGTGACGCTGACGGTGCTCCAGTTTGCCGACTCGACGTACATCGAGGACCAGGACATGTGGTGGGCGTCCGGCATCTTCCGCGACCTCTACGTCTACGTCCGCCCGGCGACGCACCTGCGCGACTACGTCGTCCGGACCGACCGGCTGCCCGACGGGACTGCGCACCTGACGGTCGGCCTCGATCTCGTGACCGAGCCCGGGACCGGGTCAGGGAGCATCGCCTGGGCGGTGCGGACCCTCGACGGCGGGCGTGTCCTCGCGTCGGGCGAGTCCGTGGCGCCAGGCGGTGACGTCGACGTGGACGCCCTTCTCGACGACGTCGCGTGGTGGAACCCCGAGCAGCCGGTGCTGCACCGTCTCGACCTCGACGTGCGCGACGACGAGGGCCGGACGACTCAGTACGTCAGCGTCCGGTTCGGGTTCCGCGACCTGACGATCCGCGACGGGCTGCTGCTGCTCAACGGTTCGTACTTCGCGATGCACGGTGTCAACCGGCACGACCACGACGACCGGTCCGGACGTGCCGTCGGGATCGACCGTGTGCGCCGTGACCTGGAGATGATGAAGCGGCACAACATCAACGCCGTCCGCACCGCGCACTACCCGAACGACCCGCGCTTCTACGGGCTGTGCGACGAGGTCGGCCTGCTGGTGGTCGCCGAGACGGACCTCGAGTCGCACGGCTTCGCCAACGTCGGGGACATCGGCAGGCTCACCGACGACCCCGTGTGGCGGGACGCGTACGTCGACCGCATCGAACGGCACGTGCTGGCCCAGCGCAACCATCCGAGCATCGTCCTGTGGTCGCTCGGCAACGAGTCCGGCGACGGGTGCAACATCACCGCGATGTACCAGCGGTGCAAGGAGCTCGACCCCACACGGCCCGTGCACTACGAGGAGGACCGGGACGGCCGGGACGTCGACGTCATCTCGACCATGTACTCACGGGTCCCCCAGATGAACGACTTCGGCGAGCACCCGCACCACAAGCCCCGCATCCTGTGCGAGTACGGGCACGCGATGGGCAACGGACCGGGCGGGCTCTCGGAGTACCAGCAGGTCTTCGACCGTTGGGACTCCATCCAGGGCCACTTCGTGTGGGAGTGGTGCGACCACGGTCTGCGGGACGTCACCGCGGATGGCGGCGTCCGGCACACCTACGGGGGCGACCACGGCGACTACCCGAACAACGGGAACTTCTGCATCGACGGTCTCGTGTTCCCCTGGCAGCAGCCCAGTCCGGGCCTGACCGAGTACGCGCAGGTCGTCTGCCCCGTGAAGGTCGAGGCCGCCGACGGCGGTCTGCTGATCCGCAACGGGTTCTACTTCAGCTCGCTCGAGGACATCGACCTCGTCGTCGAGGACCGGGTGGACGGCGTCGTACGGCACTCGCTGACCGTCCCTGCGGGCCCGGTCGCGCCGCGCGAGAGTGCGGTCGTCGAGGTCCCCGCCGCGATCGACGGACACGGTCAGGAGGTGCTGCGGACGGTGTCCGTGCTGCGCCGGGCCGCCACGGCGTGGTCCGAGCCGCACGCCCGCCTCGGCGTGTTCCAGCTCCCGGTGTCCGGGGACGGGCTGGGGGCGCTGTCCGCGCCCACCTCGCCCGGAGCGCCGGCGTCCCCGCTCCTACGCCGTCGTCCGCTCACGGTGGCCGAGGACGCGCACACGGTCGTGGTCCGCGCGGGCTCGTCCGCCTGGACCTTCGACACGTTCACGGGGCGGCTCGTGCGGTGGCAGGGGGCAGGCCGCGACCTCGTGGTGCGTGCACCCCGGTTCCGGATGTGGAAGCCGCTCGTCGACAACCACCAGCAGGAGTACGAGGCGCTGTGGCACCCCCGGCACCTGCAGGTCATGCAGGAGTCGACCAGGGCGGTCCAGGTCGAACAGCGGGACGACCGCGTCGTCGTGGAGGTGCGATCGACGCTCGCGCCACCGGCGCTCGACCTGGGCATGCGGGTGACCTATCGCTGGGAGCTGTTCGACGACGGTGCCGCCCGCCTCGCGCTGTCCGGCGAACCTTACGGCGACTACACGGACATCGTGCCCAGGATCGGTCTCGAGCTCGGGCTTCCGTCGGACTGCGACCAGGTCGAGTTCTACGGGCGTGGCCCGGGCGAGAACTATCCGGACTCGCGCACGGCTCAGGTGGTCGGGCGGTACACGACGACCGTCGCGGAGATGTTCACGCCGTACGTCGTGCCGCAGGACTGTGCGAACCACGAGGACGTGCGTTGGGTCATGCACCGCGACCGGCACGGTCGCGGGCTGCTGGTGGGGGCCGAGCGGTCTCCGCTGAGCTGGTCGTCGTGGCCCTACGCGGGTGAGCAGATCGACGCCGCACGGCACGTGACCGACCTCGTCCCGGACCCGGACGCGATCACGGTCAACCTCGACCACGCCGTGCTCGGCCTCGGGTCCAACTCGTGGGGCTCGGAGGTCCTGGACGGATACCGCGTGCGGTTCGAGCCTTTCAGCTACTCCCTGCTCATGGCTCCGCTCAACGCGGGCGACGTCGACCCAGGGCTCGTCGCCCGCGGGCTCCGGGCCGCCCATCCCGCTCTCGGACCGGCGACTCCACGCGCCTCGACGACGGAGGCACTGTCGTGACCCTCTTCTCCTCGAGAGAGGACCTCGCGACCGGTCGCTCCGGTGTCACCAAGTGGGTGCGGCTCCTCTCGGCGCTGGACAACGCGCGCGCCGTCCGGCCCGGTGTCGCGCACTCGGTCGGTGACTCGCTGACCTACTGGCGCGAGAGCGCCACCGCCCTCGGTGACGGCGCGCTCGTGGCGCACCGGCGGTACCAGACGGTGCTGGCCGTGCTCGACGGCGAGGTCCGGGTCGAGCTCGTGCCCCGCACGGGCCTCGTCCCGGTCATGCCCTACAGCGACCTGTCGGACCGCGAGACGTTCGCACCGGTCCCCGGTGGCGGGGACGTCGTGACCGTGGCTCCCGGGCAGATCCTCGCGGTGCCGATCGATCACGCGTGGCGGCACGAGCCGACCACGACCGCAGACCTCCTGGTCGTCCGCCTCACCGTCGAGGGCGCGACCTTCCACAACAAGTAGGCGACCGCCGCCTTCCCCTGTCTTCCTCTCGAGAAAGCACGAGCCATGAACGATCGCAAGAACATCGGTGGATTCATCCTGTTCACCATGGTCATCGCGGCAGTGTTCAACTTCCGCAACGTCATCAACAACTACGTCTCGATCGGCACGCTGGCGGCCCCGGCCTTCTTCGTCGCCACGATCGTGTACTTCATCCCGTTCACGCTGATCATCGCCGAGTTCGTCAGCCTCAACCGCAACTCGGAGTCCGGCGTCTACCAGTGGGTGCGCTCCTCGCTCGGCGGGCGTTGGGCGTTCTTCACCGCCTTCTGCTACTGGTTCGTGAACCTGTTCTACTTCATCTCCCTGCTGCCGCTGGTGCTCGTCTACGCGGTCTACATGATCCTGGGACGAGGCGTCCAGGTGGAGTCCTGGGCGATCGCCGTCTTCTCGATCACCCTTTTCTTCCTCGCCACGTGGGTCTCCACGCGAGGGGCGAAGTGGATCGGCAAGGTCACCTCGTTCGGTGCGACCCTCATGCTGGGGATGGCGTTGGTCTTCGTCGTGGGAGCCGTCGTCGCGCTGCTCGGGGGGATCACGCCCGCGAACGACCTGTCCATCGCCGGGATGAGGCTCGACCCAGGATCCGGCCTGACGACCTGGGCGTTCCTCGGCACCCTGGCCTGGATCATCCAGGGAGTCGGTGGGGCCGAGTCCATCGGGGTCTACCTCAACGACCTGCGCGGCGGTGCCAAGGCGTTCGTCCGGACGATCGTGATCGCCGGTCTCACGATCGGTCTCGTGTACACGGTCGGGACCTGGCTCATGGCCGTGTTCGTCGACAAGAGCGAGGTCGGCTACGAGAACGGCGTCTTCGTGACGATGGCGGCTGCCGCGGAGCACTTCGGGATGTCCGGTGACGTCACGATTCGCATCGTCGGGGTCATCATGCTCGCCGCGACGCTGGGCGGACTGATGATCTGGACCTCGGCGCCCGTCAAGATCTTCTTCTCCGAGATCCCGCAGGGGATCTTCGGTCCCAAGGTGGTCGCCCTCAACGAGCAGGGGGTGCCCGTGCGAGGGGCGTGGATCCAGTTCGCGATCGTGGTCCCGCTGCTCGTCATCCCGACGCTGGGAGCGGGCTCGTCGATCGACGCGCTGCTCAAGATCGTGATCAACATGACGGCCGCGACCGCGCTGCTCCCTCCGGCGCTCATCCTGGTCGCCTACTGGAAGCTGCGGAAGTCCTACGACTCCGCCAGCCGCAGCTTCATGATGGGTCGTCGCGGTCTCGGGCTCGGCGTCGCCACGTTCCTCGTCCTGCTGTTCACGGTGTGCTTCGTGGCAGCGACGTTCCCCGAGGACCAGGCACTGTGGCTCACGCTCGTCTACAACGTCGGCGGTGTGGTGGTCTTCCTCGGAGCGGCCCTTGCCTGGTACGAGCGGTACATCCGGCGCCTGCGGGCCGAGGACCCCGAGGCCGCCCGTCGTGAGCTCATGCCGAGCGCGCACGAGCAGTCCGAGCGCAACGCACAGGAGGACGCGGCCCTCCTCGCTGCCGGGACCGGCGAGGCGTAGGTCCTCCGGCCTGCTCGACGGCACCCGCCCGCCCTGGGCGAGCGGCGCCGTCGGGCAGGTCAGGGCCCCTTTCCCGGCCGCGTCCCGGCGCCCACCGGGCGTGCCGTGGCGGGCGCCCGACCGCCTGCGGGCGCGCCGGGGGTGTGGCCAACGAGACAGCGCCGGGCCCGGGTGACGGGCCGCTCCGGGTAGGTCTCGGCGTGTCGCCGGGCTACCCTGTGACGGGATGTCTCGATGTCGAGACATCGGTAGGCCGGTCAGGCAGTCAGATGGAAGGACGACACAGGGTGGACCTGTTCGAATACCAGGCGCGCGACATCTTCGAGAAGCACGGGGTTCCCGTGCTGGGCGGCGTGGTCGCCACGACCCCTGAAGAGGCTCGCGAGGGCGCTGAGAAGCTCGGTGGCGGGACCGTGGTCGTCAAGGCCCAGGTCAAGACCGGAGGACGTGGCAAGGCGGGCGGCGTCAAGCTCGCCCACTCGCCCGAGGAGGCCGCCGAGAAGGCGTCCGAGATCCTCGGCATGGACATCAAGGGACACACGGTCCACCGCGTCATGATCGCGGCCGGCGCGAAGATCGCCGAGGAGTTCTACTTCTCGGTGCTCCTCGACCGGGCCAACCGCTCGTACCTCGCCATGGCGAGCGTCGAGGGCGGCATGGAGATCGAGGTCCTCGCGGTCGAGCGCCCCGAGGCTCTCGCCAAGGTCGCCGTGGACCCGACCGTCGGCATCGACCAGGCGAAGGCCGACGAGATCGTCGCCGCCGCCGGGTTCGCCGACGACATCAAGACGCAGGTCGCCGACGTCATCCAGAAGCTGTGGACCGTCTACAAGGAGGAGGACGCGACCCTGGTCGAGGTCAACCCCCTGGTCCGCACCGAGGACGGCTCGATCGTCGCGCTCGACGGCAAGGTGACCCTCGACGAGAACGCCGGCTTCCGCCACGCGGACCACGAGGCGCTCGAGGACAAGGACGCGGCCGACCCCCTCGAGGCCAAGGCCAAGGAGAACGACCTCAACTACGTCAAGCTCGACGGCCAGGTCGGCATCATCGGCAACGGCGCGGGCCTCGTCATGAGCACGCTCGACGTCGTCGCGTACGCCGGTGAGCAGCACGGCGGCGTCAAGCCCGCCAACTTCCTCGACATCGGCGGCGGCGCGTCCGCAGCCGTCATGGCCGCGGGCCTGGACGTCATCCTCAACGACGAGCAGGTCAAGAGCGTGTTCGTGAACGTCTTCGGCGGCATCACGGCGTGCGACGAGGTCGCCAACGGCATCGTCCAGGCGCTCGCGATCCTCGGCGACGAGGCGAACAAGCCGCTCGTCGTCCGCCTCGACGGCAACAACGTCGAGGAGGGGCGCGCCATCCTCGCCCAGACGAACCACCCGCTCGTCACCCTGGCCGAGACGATGGACGGCGGCGCCAGCAAGGCTGCCGAGCTGGCCAACGCCGCTTCCTGACCCGAGACCCGAGAGAGAAAACAGACAGACATGGCAATCTTCATCAACGAGGACTCCAAGGTCATCGTCCAGGGCATGACGGGTTCGGAGGGCCAGAAGCACACGACGCGCATGCTGGCCTCCGGCACCAACATCGTGGGCGGCGTGAACCCGCGCAAGGCCGGCACCTCGGTCGCCTTCCCGAAGGGTGGGGGCGACGAGGGCACTGTCGACGTCCCCGTCTTCGGGTCCGTCGCCGAGGCCATCGCCGCCACGGGCGCCGACGTCTCCGTGATCTTCGTGCCCCCGGCGTTCACGAAGTCCGCGGTCGTCGAGTCCATCGAGGCCGGCATGCCGCTGACCGTCATCATCACCGAGGGCGTCCCCGTCGCGGACTCCGCGGAGTTCTTCACCCTGGCCGAGGCCAAGGGCGTCCGCCTCATCGGCCCCAACTGCCCGGGCATCATCAGCCCCGGGAAGTCGAACGTCGGGATCATCCCCGCCGACATCACGGGCCCCGGCAAGATCGGGCTCGTCTCGAAGTCCGGCACGCTGACCTACCAGATGATGTACGAGCTCCGCGACTTCGGGTTCTCGACCGCGATCGGCATCGGCGGCGACCCGATCATCGGCACCACGCACATCGACGCCCTCGCGGCGTTCGAGGCGGACCCCGACACCGAGGCGATCGTCATGATCGGCGAGATCGGTGGCGACGCCGAGGAGCGTGCCGCGGCGTACATCCAGGCGCACGTGACCAAGCCGGTCGTCGGCTACGTCGCGGGCTTCACGGCTCCCGAGGGCAAGACCATGGGCCACGCCGGCGCCATCGTGTCCGGCTCCTCGGGCACCGCGCAGGCCAAGAAGGAGGCCCTCGAGGCCGCGGGCGTCAAGGTCGGCAAGACGCCGTCCGAGACCGCCGCTCTCATGCGCGAGATCCTCTCCTGACCACGCCCTGCTGAGCACCCGCTCAGCACGCCCGACGGCGCCCGGCCACCCTTCGGC
>NZ_JBHUAD010000030.1:0-26131 GCF_042789955.1 Oerskovia sp. NPDC056781 | reverse complement strand
GGCGGTGTGGTGCGACCGACGAGCGGCGTCGTCAGTGACCGGGGGTGTGGTACCCGCTGTCGATCGCGCGCTGGATGGAGCGCTCGATCTCGGCCTCGGCCTCGGTGCGGCCGGTCCAGTGGGCGCCCTCGACGGACTTGCCCGGCTCGAGGTCCTTGTAGACCTCGAAGAAGTGCTGGATCTCGAGACGGTGGAAGTCCGACACGTCGTCGATGTCCTGGCGCCAGGCGGCGCGCTGGTCTCCCGTGGGCACGCACAGGACCTTGTCGTCGCCACCGGCCTCGTCGCGCATGCGGAACATGCCGAGCGCGCGGCAACGGATCAGGCAGCCGGGGAACGTGGGCTCCTCGAGGAGGACCAGGGCGTCCAGCGGGTCGCCGTCCTCACCGAGGGTGCCCTCGATGAAGCCGTAGTCGTCCGGGTAGCGCGTCGAGGTGAACAGCATGCGGTCAAGGCGGATGCGACCTGTCGCGTGGTCGACCTCGTACTTGTTGCGCTGGCCCTTCGGGATCTCGATCGTGACGTCGAACTCCACTGTTCTCCTCCAGTTGAACCGGCTCACCCGCTCGGTCGCGGTGTGGCGGTCGTGAATCGGCTGTCGTGCGCACGCGGCCCCGGCCGTTCCGACCGGTGAACCCGGCCGGGTGGTGTGGACCACGAGGTTCCAAGCCAGCATGCGCCCTCTAGTGTGACACGAACGGCCTGGGACGGCGGTGGCCGGACCCGGAGGACTCCGTGGTTCCTGGGTGATAATGCGCACGTGAGCGGTGCCCCCCTGGGCGTCGACGGCAGGAGGGAAGAGGGACGAGATGGGTTGGGCTGCACGCACCGGGATCACGGCTGGGATCGTGGTGGTGCTCGCGGGCGGCTACCTGACGGCGGACGCGTACGACGTGGTTCCCGGCGTCCTGACGACGGCTCCCGCGGTCGCCCCTGCCGCGCCCTTCCCGAGCCCTCCCGGTGCCGTCGACTCCGCCTCACCTGCACGGACGCTCCCGGTCCTCGACGAGTCGGCTCCGCTGCCCGACGCCGCGTCGATCTCCGCCTCGCTCGACGCGCTGGTCGAGGACCCACGGCTCGGCAGCCGGGTGGGCGGTGTCGTGATGGACCGGATCACGGGTGAGGTGCTCGCGCAGAGCGGCGCCGACACCCTCATGGTCCCGGCCTCGACCCAGAAGGTCTTCACGGCGGCTGCGGCCCTCGCCTCCCCGGGACCAGAGGTGACGCTCACCACGAAGGTCGTCGAGGTCGACGCCGGCACGATCGCCCTGGTCGGTGGCGGCGACATGATGCTCGCGGCGGGTGCGGGCGACCCGTTGGTCGTCAACGGCCGGGCGGGGATGGCGGACCTGGCGACGCAGGTCGCGGGCGAGCTCACGCTCACCGGGAGGACGACCGTGCGCCTCGTGGTCGACGACCGCTACTTCGCCGGTCCCACGGTCAGCCCCGCGGTGTTCCCCGGCAACGTGGCGGCGGGCTACATCGCCCCCGTGACCTCGGTCGCGGTCGACATCGCCCGCCTGAGCGACGCGGAGTACGCCAAGCGCAGCGCCGACCCGTCGCTCGCCGCGGCGGAGGTGCTCGCGGCGCGCCTCACCGAGCTGGGCATCACGGTCGAGGGTGCTCCCTCGCGGGGCGAGTCCGCCTCGACGGCCAAGGTGCTCGGGTCGGTCGAGTCCGCGCCGCTGAGCGAGATCGTCGCGTACTTCCTCCAGCACTCGGACAACACCATCACCGAGGTCGTGGGTCGCCTGGTCGCGATCGACGCGGGGCTGCCCGCGACGTTCGACGGCGCCACGCAGGCGGTGAGCGCGAGCGTCTCGCGCCTCGGGGTGGACCTGACGGGGGCCGTCCTGGCCGACTGCTCGGGGCTCGGCGACGGGTCCGCGGTCTCGGCCTCGCAGCTCGCGGCGGTCGTCGAGCTCCTGGCCGACCCGGAGCAGCCGGGCCTGCGCGCGGGCGCGGTCGGGCTGCCGGTCGCGGGGCTGTCCGGCACGCTCGACGACCGCTACCTCTCCTCGCCCGGCAGGGGAGTGGTCCGTGCCAAGACGGGGAGCCTGCCGAACGTCACGTCGCTCGCGGGGACGGTCGTCACGGCGCAGGACCGTCAGCTCGTCTTCGTCCTCCTCGCGGACGCCGTGCCCGAGGGCGGCACGTACGGCGCGCGTCAGCTCATGGACGGGTTCGTCGGAGGCCTGGTGGATCCGAAGGACTGACGCCCGCCCGCCGAGGGCGACGCGGCCGCCCGCCGACGATGACCGCGCTGGGCGCCGAGGGTGGCGCGGCCGCACCTCGACGGTGACCGTCGCCCGGTCCCGCGCACCGGCTACGGTGGGGCGATGACGTCTTCCGTGGTCGGCGCGCCGCTCGTCGACTGGACCTCTGCCGCGCAGATCGCCGCCCGGGTCGCGCCTCCCGGGCCGACCGCCTCGCGCGACGAGCTCGCCGTCCTCGTGGAGGGGCTGCGCGCCGCGGCGTCCGCCGCGGTGCCGCACGTCCTGCGCGTCACGCGCATGGCGCCGAGCAGGAGCGTCTCGGACGCGGAGGCCGTCGAGGACCCGACCGCGGCCCTCTCGCAGGTCTTCGTCGTCGACCGGTCGCGGTGGGCCCGGGCCAACACCGAGGTCATGGCGAGCCTGACGGACGGCGTCGCGGAGTCGCTCACCGGCCCGGGCGACAAGCCCGCCTCGGCGACCACGGCGCTCGTCGGGGCGGCGCAGGTGGGGGCGGTCCTGGCGGCGCTCTCGAGCCGTGTCCTGGGCCAGTTCGACCCCTACAGCGCGCACGGTTCGGCAGCCCCCGGACGCCTGCTCCTGGTCGCTCCGAACGTCCTGCAGCTCGAGCGCGACCTCGACCTGGTCCCCGCGGACTTCCGCCTGTGGGTGTGCCTGCACGAACAGACCCACGCGCTCCAGTTCGCCGCGGCCCCGTGGCTCGCGGAGCACCTGCGGGCCTCGGCCCGTGAGCTGCTCGTCGGCCTCTCGGAGTCCTCGCGGCAGCTCGCCGAGGCGCGTCTGCGCGACAAGCTCACGACGGCCTGCCGGGTCGTCCTGCGGGCCGTGCGCGGGCAGGAGGGTGGGGTCGCCCACGGGCTGCTCACGTCCGACCAGCAGCGTTCGCTCGCGGAGGTGTCGGCGGTCATGGCCCTCCTGGAAGGGCATGCGGACGTCATGATGGACGCCGTCGGGCGTGCGACCGTCCCCACGGTGCGCCGTATCCGGGCGCAGTTCGAGGCGCGCCGCGACGGGCAGGGCAGCAGCACGCTCGACACGGTCCTGCGCCGGTTCCTCGGCATGGACGCCAAGCTCGCCCAGTACCGCGACGGTGCGGCGTTCGTGCGCGCGGTCGAGAAGCAGGTGGGGCGCGACGGGCTCAACGCGGTCTGGTCGACCCCGGAGCACCTGCCCTCCGCCCACGAGATCGCCGACCCCGGGGCCTGGGTGCGCCGGGTCCACGGCTGACGCGCCGGTGGTCGGTCCTCGTCCCGCCGAGGCGGCAGCGCGTCGCGCGGTGCGCAGCGTCGTCCGGGACCTCGTCCCCGGTTCGCTCGTGCTCGTGGCCTGCTCGGGCGGTGCGGACTCGCTCGCGCTCGCGGCCGCGACGGCTTTCGTCGCCTCGCGCGACGGGCTGCGCGCCGGGGCCGTCGTGGTCGACCACGGGCTCCAGCACGGCAGCGCGGAGGTCGCGACCGTCGCGGCGGCGCAGTGCCGTGCGCTCGGGCTCGACCCGGTCGTGGTCCGGCGGGTCGAGGTCACGGGCGCGGGCGGGCTGGAGGCGGCGGCACGCCACGCGCGCTACGCCGTGCTCGACGACGTCGCTCACCGGACGGGGGCCGCGGCGGTCCTGCTGGGCCACACCCTGGACGACCAGGCCGAGTCCGTCCTGCTGGGGCTCGCGCGGGGGTCGGGGGCCCGGTCGCTCGCGGGCATGGCCGCCGTCCGCGGGGCCTACCGGCGTCCGCTCCTGGGGTTGCGGCGGACCGACACCGAGGACGTGTGCACCGCGAACGGCCTGACCTGGTGGACCGACCCCACGAACGGCGTGCCCGCCGCCGTGCCGTCCCCGGGCCGCCCGGCGGACCCGAGAGGCTCGACGACCCCGGGTGCCGCGCCGGCCGCGAGCACGCTGGAGGAAGCGCCCGCCGCGCCACTGCCGCTGCGCTCGCAGGTGCGTGCACGGGTCCTCCCCGTCCTTGAGGACGTGCTCGGACCAGGTGTCGCGGTCACGCTCGCCAGGACCGCCGACCTGCTCCGCGAGGACGCCGACCTGCTCGACGAGCTCGCCGGCCGGCTCCTCGACGAGGCACGCGTCGCCGACCCTGCCGACGTGGGGCCTCGCCCGGGCGTCGCCCCTGTGGTGCTCGACACCGAGGTGCTGCGGTCCGCCCCGGCCGCGCTCCGCCGTCGGGCGCTGCGACGCGCCGCGGCCGAGGCAGGGAGCCCTGCCGGTTCTCTCTTCGCGAGCCACGTCGCGACGCTCGACGCGATGATCACCGACTGGCGCGGACAGGGACCCGCGCACCTGCCGGGCGACCTCCGGGCACTGCGGACCCGTGGGAGACTCTTCCTACGGCCCGCACGTACCCCCTCGCCCGAGCGAACCGTGCCCGCCGAGACCCCAGCAGAACCAGCACAGGAGTGAAACCCGTGGACTCATCCGACGTCGGCAACGACCTCGAGAACATCCTCCTCACCGAGGACCAGCTCCGCGGGAGGCTGGTGGAGCTCGCCGAGCAGATCGACCGCGACTACGCGGGCAAGGACCTTCTTCTCGTCGGCGTGCTCAAGGGCGCCGTCATGGTCATGGCGGACCTCGCGCGCCTGCTGCACCACGACGTCGAGATGGACTGGATGGCCGTCTCGTCGTACGGATCGGGCACCAAGTCCTCGGGCGTCGTGCGCATCCTCAAGGACCTCGACGCCGACCTCACGGGCCGTCACGTGCTCATCGTCGAGGACATCATCGACTCGGGCCTGACGCTGTCGTGGCTGCTGTCGAACCTGCGCAGCCGCGGCCCGGCCTCGGTCGAGGTCGCCGCGATGCTCCGCAAGCCCGACGCCGCGAAGACCGAGGTCGACGTGCGCTACATCGGCTTCGACATCCCCAACGAGTTCGTCGTGGGCTACGGCCTGGACTACGCGGAGAAGTACCGCAACCTGCCGTTCGTGGGCACGCTCGCCCCGCACGTCTACTCGTCCTGACGCGCTCCACCGTGCCCGCGCGGTGACGGGGGAGGGGACCACGGCTCGTCGTCGTGCGCCCTCCTCGCGTCACCCGCGGGCCGCCCGCGGCCCCGGCCGCCACCCGTTGCGGACGTCGCTCGTCGAAGCCACGCCCTGGGCGAACAGACCAGCCAACTGCCAGGTTGTGCGTGTAACTTCACTGGCGGAACCATTGCGCGAGTGGAGGGATACGGGGAATCGTCCCCGTCGCCGATGAACATCAAGAAGATTCTCAGCGGACCGATCATCTGGATCGTCGTGGGCCTGGCGATCCTCGGGATCGCCTTCATGGCGCTGTCCGGCCCCAGCGTCCACCGTGTCGACACCTCGACGGGCCTCGAGCTCCTCAAGGACGGCAAGGTCGAGCAGGCCCTCATCGTCGACGGCGACCAGCGCGTCCAGCTGACGCTCACCGAGGACTACGAGGTCGACGGCAAGTCACAGGGCAAGAGCGTGGAGTTCTTCTACGTCGCGCCCCAGGGCGAGGCCGTCGTGAACGCCGTCACGGAGGCGGACCCCCCGAAGGGCTACAACTCCGAGATCGCGCGTCCCTCGTTCCTCGCGTCGGCCCTCTCGCTCATCCTGCCGTTCCTCATCATCGGCCTCGTCTTCTGGTTCCTGCTGTCCCGCATGCAGGGCGGCGGCTCCAAGGTCATGGGCTTCGGCAAGTCCAAGGCCAAGCTCGCGTCCAAGGACACCCCGCAGGTGACGTTCGCCGACGTCGCGGGTGCCGACGAGGCCGTCGAGGAGCTCCACGAGATCAAGGAGTTCCTCGCGGAACCCGACAAGTTCCAGGCCGTGGGTGCCAAGATCCCCAAGGGCGTGCTGCTCTACGGGCCTCCCGGGACCGGCAAGACGCTCCTGGCGCGCGCCGTCGCGGGCGAGGCCGGCGTGCCGTTCTACACGATCTCGGGTTCCGACTTCGTCGAGATGTTCGTCGGCGTCGGCGCGAGCCGCGTGCGTGACCTGTTCCAGCAGGCCAAGGAGAACTCGCCGGCGATCATCTTCGTCGACGAGATCGACGCGGTGGGCCGTCACCGCGGCGCCGGCATGGGCGGCGGGCACGACGAGCGCGAGCAGACCCTGAACCAGCTCCTCGTCGAGATGGACGGGTTCGACGTCAAGACCAACGTCATCCTGATCGCCGCGACGAACCGCCCCGACATCCTCGACCCCGCGCTGCTGCGTCCCGGTCGCTTCGACCGGCAGATCGCGGTCGAGGCCCCCGACCTCAAGGGCCGTGAGGCGATCCTCTCGGTGCACGCGCAGGGCAAGCCGATCGTCCCCGAGATCGACCTGGCCGCAGTCGCCCGCCGGACCCCCGGCTTCACGGGAGCCGACCTGGCCAACGTCCTCAACGAGGCCGCGCTGCTCACCGCGCGCTCGGGCGCCCAGCTCATCGACGACCGCGCCCTCGACGAGGCCATCGACCGCGTCATCGCCGGCCCGCAGAAGCGGACCCGCGTGATGAACGTCAAGGAGCAGAAGATCACGGCGTACCACGAGGGCGGTCACGCCCTGGTCGCCGCGGCCATGCGCTACACGGACCCCGTGACCAAGGTGACGATCCTGCCGCGCGGTCGCGCCCTGGGCTACACCATGGTCATGCCGCTCGAGGACAAGTACTCCACGACGCGCAACGAGCTGCTCGACCAGCTCGCCTACGCGATGGGTGGCCGTGTCGCCGAGGAGCTCGTGTTCCACGACCCGACCACGGGTGCCTCGAACGACATCGAGAAGGCGACCGCGATCGCCAAGAAGATGGTCACCGAGTACGGCATGAGCGAGCGCGTCGGTGCGATCAAGCTCGGCACCGGCGCCGGCGAGCCCTTCATGGGCCGCGACATGGGCCACACGCGCGACTACTCCGAGTCGGTCGCGGGCACGGTCGACCACGAGGTGCGTCGGTTCGTCGAGGCCGCGCACGACGAGGCCTGGGAGGTGCTCGTCCAGTACCGCGACGTCCTGGACCACCTGGTCCTGGAGCTCCTCGAGAAGGAGACCCTGAACCAGGCCGAGCTCGCACAGATCTTCGCCCCGGTCGTCAAGCGCGACCCCCGCGAGGTCTGGCTCTCGAGCGAGCAGCGCGCCGTCTCGCACCGTCCTCCGGTCCTGACCGACGCAGAGAAGGCCGCCATGCCCAAGGACCCGCTGGGCGAGCCGATCGTCGTCCCGCAGGACGAGGCCGCGGCCGCGAACGACGAGCTGCCGCCCGAGCGCATCGGCGAGGTCCCCGCGGACCGCATGGTCGACGACGGGCAGGTCTGACGTGACAGCACGGGCCGAGCAGGGTCTGCGGGCCGCGGCCGACGTCCCCGAGTACGACGAGGAGCGGGCGCGCGCCGCGGTGCGTGAGCTCCTCCTCGCCGTGGGGGAGGACCCGGACCGTGAGGGCCTCCAGGAGACCCCCGCCCGGGTCGCCCGCGCCTACCGCGAGATCTTCGGGGGACTGCGCCAGGAGCCCGGCGACGTCCTGACCACCATGTTCGACCTCGGCCACGAGGAGATGGTGCTGGTCAAGGACATCGAGGTCTACTCGACGTGCGAGCACCACCTGGTGCCCTTTCACGGCGTCGCTCACGTGGGGTACATCCCGAACGCCGACGGCCGCATCACGGGGCTGTCCAAGCTGGCCCGGCTGGTGGACGTCTACGCGCGCCGCCCCCAGGTCCAGGAACGCCTCACGACGCAGATCGCCGACGCCCTGGTCGAGCACCTCGAGCCGCGCGGCGTGATCGTCGTGGTCGAGTGCGAGCACCTGTGCATGTCCATGCGGGGCGTCCGCAAGCCGGGTTCGCGGACGGTGACGTCGGCGGTGCGCGGCCAGATGCGTGACGGCGCCACGCGCGCCGAGGCCATGAGCCTGATCCTGGGACGGTAGGCACGCAGCAGTGCGGTACACACAGCACGACGGCGCACTCCCCGGCCTGCCCTTCGCGGGGATCGGTCGGACGCTCGTCATGGGAGTCGTCAACGTCACGCCTGACTCCTTCTCCGACGGCGGCGAGTGGTTCGAGCCGCGCGCGGCGATCGAGCACGGCCTCGAGCTGCTGGCCGAGGGGGCGGACGTCCTCGACGTCGGGGGCGAGTCGACGCGCCCGGGCGCGGGGCGCGTGCCCGTCGAGGAGGAGCTCGCCCGGGTGCTGCCCGTGATCTCGGCCCTCGCGGACCGGGGAGCCGTGGTGAGCGTCGACACGACGCGGGCCACGGTCGCCGAGCAGGCGGTCGCCGCGGGTGCCCAGATCATCAACGACGTCTCGGGCGGCCTCGCGGACCCGGAGATGGCCGCGGTCGCCGCCCGGACCGGGGCGGTCTTCGTGGCCATGCACTGGCGCGGTCACGCGGACGTCATGGACGACCTCGAGGTGTACGACGACGTCGTGACCGACGTCCGGGACGAGCTCGCGGCGCGCGTCGAGGCGCTGCGCGCGGCAGGCGTCCGCGACGACCGGATCGTCCTGGACCCGGGTCTCGGCTTCTCCAAGGCGGGCTCCACGAACTGGCCCCTCCTGACGCACCTGGGTGCCCTGCGCGAGCTCGGGTTCCCGGTGCTCGTGGGCGCGTCTCGCAAGCGCTTCCTGGGACACCTGCTCGCCGGGCAGGACGGCACGCCGGCCCCGCCGCTCGAGCGGGACGCGGCGACCGCCGCGATCACGGCCCTCGCCGCCGCGGAAGGGGCCTGGTGCGTGCGCGTGCACGCGGTCCGGGCCTCGGCCGATGCCGTGCGGGTCGCGGCCGCATGGACTCGGGCCGGTCGGACAGGGGAGGATGCCAGCGGGGGATCGGTCGTCACGACGTCGTCCCTCCGGGCCTCCGCGGGGGCAGGCGGTGCCGGTCACGGCTCCTGGCCTGCGAGGACGGACCGCGTCAGGCAGGCGGGGCAGAGCACGGACGACCACGGAACGAACGACAGCGACGACAGGAGTACGACGTGAGCACAGCGTTCGCAGGGGCGGTGCAGGGGTCCGACGGGCGCCCGCTCGACCAGATCCGGCTCACGGGGCTCAGCGCGACGGGCCACCACGGCGTGTTCGAGCACGAGCGCATCGAGGGGCAGCTCTTCCGTGCGGACGTGGTGCTGCACCTCGACACGCGCCCGGCCGCTGCCGGCGACGACCTCGAGGACACCGTGAGCTACGCGGTCGTCGCCGAGGACGTCGTCGCGGTGCTCGCCGGTTCGCCCGCCGACCTCATCGAGACCGTCGCCGAGCGGGTCGCCGCGGTCGCGCTGCGCCACCCGGCGGTCGTCGCGGTCGACGTCGCGGTCCACAAGCCGCAGGCGCCCATCGCCGTGCCCTTCGACGACGTCGAGGTCGTCGTCCGTCGTGACCGCGTCAAGGTGCCCGTCGTGGCCGACGAGGTCCCCCGTGTCGTCCCCATCCCGGTCGGGTCGATCACCCCGGCCGTGCTCGGGAACGTCGCCGTCCCGGAGCCGGCCGCGCCGCAGGACCAGCACGTCATGCCGCCGTCGATCCCGCCCGTGTCTCCCGCACCGGCACCGGACCGCTCACCCGACCAGGGCGTGTTCGCTGCCACCGCAGAGGACCTCGGCCCGGCCGCCGACGAGGCGCCGCACACGGGCGGGGTGTCCGACCAGGAGTTCGTCGACGCCCTCGACTCGTTCTACAGCGCTCCCGAGGACGCGTTGAGCGCCCCGGCGGAGTCCTTCGCGCCCGTCGTGGAGGAGCCCGCCGCTCAGCCCGACGCGTCGGCCCCCGAGGGCGCCGCAGAGCCGGCGCCCCGCGCCGAGGTGTCCTTCCACGAGGCCGTCGCGGCGTCGTCGGAGGCCGTGGAACCGGCCGCCGCACCCGCGGCGGAGACTCCCGCCCCCGCCGCACCGGCCGGGGGGCCGGACGCCCCCGCGACCCCCGCCCCTCTCGCCGTACCCGCAGCACCGGACGCGCGCGAGGCGCCCGCGGTCGACGGTCCGGACGCGTCCGGTGCCCACGCCCTGCCCGACGACGTCGCACCCGTCACGCACCAGGTCGCCGCCGAGCCCGCTCCGGCCGAGCAGGTCCCGGACGACCAGGTGCGGCCGATCGCCGTACCGGTCCCGGTCGAGCCCCTCTCGACGCCCGGGCACGATGCGTCCCCGGCAGCGCCGTTCGCCGCCGAGGCGTCGAACGTCGAGGCGGGACCTGTCCCGCCGCTGCCGGAGCCCCTCGCCGTCCCCGCACCGTTGCCCGTGCGTGCCGTTCCGGAGGCCGCCCAGGCATCGGCCGAGCCAGAGCCCGTGGCAGAAGCCGAGCAGGCGCCGGCCGCAGTACCGGCCGCTCCCGAGCCCGAGCCCGTAACGGCCCCTGTGCTCGACCGGCTCGACGAGGCCCCCACGGGCTTCGTGCCGGTCGTGCTGGCGCTGGGCGCGAACCTCGGGGACGCCCAGCAGACGTTGCGCGACGCGGTGACCGACCTCGACCGGATCTCCGGTCTCGAGATCACCGACGTGTCGCCGCTCGCGCGGACCGCGGCCGTCGGCGGACCTGAGCAGCCCGACTACCTCAACGCGATCCTGCTGGCTCGGACCACCCTGGCGCCGCGTGCGCTCCTGCACGCCATCCAGGGGGTCGAGAACGCCCACGGGCGGGTCCGTGCCGAGCGCAACGGGCCGCGCACGCTCGACGTCGACCTGATCGTCTTCGGCACGGTCACCGAGTTCACGGAAGACCTCGAGCTGCCCCACCCGCGGGCGCACGAGCGTGCCTTCGTGCTGGAGCCGTGGGCGCAGATCGCCCCCGACGCCGTGCTGCCCGGCCTGGGCGGCGGCCCCGTCGCGGCGCTGGCCGCGACGGCGCCGGACCGCGGCGGCATCCGCTGGCTCGCTCTCGACTGGCTGACCGACGCCGAACCCGAGCCTGAGGCCTCCCCGGTCGCACCCCGCACCGACGAGGCCCCGGCGGCCCCCGCTCCCGCAGCGCCGACGCCTCAGGCGGATTCGGCCCCTGAGGCGCCGGGCGCCGCGGTCGTGCCCGAGCAGACCACGGCCTCCACGCCGCCGCCCGCTCCCGGCGGTGCGACGCCACCCGCGCCCCCGCAGGACGGCGGCGCGCCAGCCGGGCACACGCCCGAGCAGGCACCGGCGATCCCTTTCGTGCCGGAGCAGCCCGCTGCGGCGCCGGTCCAGCCACCGACGCCGCAGGCCCCGCCGGCACAGAACCCCCCCGAGCGCGCCGTGGAGGAACCGGGACCGTTCGTCCCGGCGTTCCACCCGGTGCACCCGCAGGACGGGCAGGAACCGCCGCACGCCCAGGTCCCGCCGCTGTGGTCCGACGTCTCCCAGTCCGCCCCGGCGGTCGAGCAGCGTGCCCAGGCGGTGCCTGCGCAGGCGGCGCCGGCCGGTCCGGCAGGTCCGGCACCGGTGGTGTCCGAGGAGCCGGTGACCCCGCAGTTCCACCCCGTGCACCAGGCCCCGAGCCCGTTCGAGCCGCAGCAGTCCCCGGCGACCCCTGAGCAGCAGGGCTCGCAGCCGGCCCAGCCGACGCAGCAGGGCCCCATCACGGGTGTGCCCATGTCGTTCCCGGCCGAGCTGCGCGGTCCGTCGAGCTGATGCAACGCACCAAGGTCACGACGCTCCTGCTCGTCACGGTCGCCACGACCCTGATCGGGTGGTTCGTCGTCGTCGGGCTGGAGCGTCGGGGCACGTACCTGCCGCACGTGCCCTGGATCGTCGACGTGGCCCTGGTCGCGCTCGCCGCGGGCGTGTTCTGGGCGGGCTGGGCCGTGCGGTCCTACCTCAAGGGGCGGCGTCCGTCGCTCGACCCCTTGCGAGCGGCTCGGACGCTCGTGCTCGCCAAGGCGGCGGCACTCACCGGCTCGCTCCTCGCGGGCTGGTACCTCGCGCAGGTCGTCGCCGTGCTGGGGGACCTCGCGATCGAGGCGCGCCGCGACCGCGCGATCGCGGCGGGGGTCGCGGCCCTGTGCGCCGTGGTGCTCGCCGTCGTCGGGCTCGTCGTGGAGAAGTTCTGCCAGGTACCGCCCGACGACACCGACCCCGCGAACGGTGGGCGGTCGCGCACCGGTGAGGCCGATCCCGAGGCCGGCGCCACGGCCTGACCCGAGGTCGGCCTTCCGACCGACGCGCAGGCCGTGCCCGGATGGGAAGATGGGGACATGACGGACCACGCCTTCGACCTGGCCCCCGCACCGGACCAGGACCCAGCACCGGGCCAGACCCCAGCGACCGACCCGGCCGCCCAGGCCCCGACCGGCCAGGTCCCGAGCGGACCCTTCGACCCACCGGGCGTGCGCTGGCAGGGCGTGTCGAGCCGGTTGATCACCGCGCGGTTGCTCTCGGTCGGCATCTTCCTGCTCGTGCCGTTCGTGCTGGGAGCGGTGTTCGCCCTCGTGTTCAGCCTGGTCTGGCTGTGGATCGTGCCGGCCGTCGCGCTCGTGATCGGGATCTGGTGCGTGGCCGTCGTGCCACGCCAGGTCCGGGCCATCGGCTACGCCGAGCGTGACGACGACCTGTTGATCCGCAAGGGCGTCATGTTCCGCTCGCTCGTCGTCGTGCCGTACGGCCGCATGCAGTACGTGGACGTCCAGGCCGGTCCGCTCGCGCGCAGGTTCCGCATCGCCCAGGTCCAGCTCCACACGGCGTCGCCCGCGACGGACGCGTCGATCGACGGCCTGGAGCCGGCCGAGGCCGAGCGTCTGCGAGACCGTCTCGCCTCTCGTGGAGAGGCACGGTTGGCCGGGCTATGAGCGAGAGCACCACACAGCCCGACGCCCCACCGACCGACCTCACCTGGCACCGCGTCCACCCCGTGACCCCGGTGGTCCGGGGCTGGTCCGTCATCGCGGTCCTCCTCGTCATCGTCGGCAACCAGACCCTGGACGGCCTGCCCGCGGGGCAGAACATGCTGGCCGGCAACGGCTGGTGGCAGATCCTGGGCGGGATCGTCGTCGTCGGTCTCATCGGCCTCGGGTACTCGGCGCTCGCCTGGCGCATGACGACGTACGCCATCGACGACGAGTCCGTCCGTCTCCACACGGGAGTCCTGTTCCGTCAGCAGCGCAAGGCGCGGCTCGACCGGCTCCAGGCCGTGGACATCGTCCAGCCGCTCGTCGCCCGCCTGTTCGGGCTGGCCGAGCTCAAGCTGGAGGTCGCGGGCGGCTCGGACTCGGGCATCAAGCTGGGCTTCCTCAAGCTCGACGACGCCAACCACCTGCGTGCCGAGCTCCTCGCGCGCGCCGCAGGGCTTCGGGTCGGGAGCGCGCCGACGCGCGCGGCCGTCCCGGGCGCAGGGTCCGCGAGCGGTCCGGGCGAGCCGCCCGCCGACGAGATGACGGAGGAGCCGGGCGCCGTCGTCGGGCACGTCGACCTGGGAGCACCCGAGGCGCCCGAGCAGCCCGTCATGGAGGTACCACCGGGCCGCCTCGTCTGGTCGCTGGTCCGCACGGTCGCCATGATCGTCCTGGTCCTCGCGGTGCTCGGCCTGATCGGGGTCGCGGTCGGCACGCGTGAGATCGGCACGCTGTTCACGGCGCTGCCGCTGGTCCTGGGCGTCGGTGGCTACCTGTTCGGCCGGTTCACGCGCGAGTTCAACTTCCGCAGCGCGATCTCGCCCGACGGCATCCGGCTGCGCCACGGGCTGCTCGAGACGCGCTCGCAGACCATCCCGCCGGGACGCGTGCAGGCCATCCGGCTCACGCAGGGGCTCCTGTGGCGCAGCGCCGACTGGTGGCGCGTCGAGGTCAACGTCGCGGGCTACGGCCTGAGCGCCGACGGCACGACCAACAACAGCGTCCTGCTGCCCGTCGGGACGCGCGACGAGGCGCTGGGCGCCGTGTGGCTCGTCCTGCCGGACCTCGGCACGGCCGACCCGCGCGCCCTGCTCGACGAGGCCCTGTCCGGGATCGACGCCGGCGAGCACTTCACCACGGCACCGCGCCGGACCTGGGTCCTCGACCCGATCGCGTGGCGTCGCAACGGGTTCACGGTCACGGGCCGGGCCCTGGTCCTGCGGCGCGGGCGCCTCGTGCGCCGCGTCGAGATCGTGCCGCACGAGCGCACGCAGTCGCTCGGGCTCCAGCAGGGGCCGTGGCAGCGCCGCCTGGGCGTCGCGACGTTCGCCGTGCACTCGGTGCCCGGCCCGGTCACGCCGACCGTGCCGCACCTCGACCAGCACGTCGCGGGAGCGCTCATGGACGAGCAGGCGCGCCGCGCCCGCGAGGCCCGCGCGCACGCCGGGCCGGAGCTGTGGATGCGCCGGGACGAGGTCGCGGCCGTCGTCGAGACGATCGAGGACGACGACGTGGAGACCGCGCCGTACGTGGAGACCGCACCGCCCGCAGCGGGAGCGCCGGACGGCGAGATGGGGGACGCGCGTGAGTGACGGACGGCGGCGCCCGGGGCGCCTGGGCGTGGGCGTGGTCGGCGCGGGACGCGTCGGTGCCGTCCTGGGCAGCGCGCTGCGCGCCACGGGTCACGCGGTCGTCGGCGCGAGCGGCATCTCCGAGGCGTCGCGCGAACGCATCGAGCTCCTCCTGCCCGGTGTCCCCGTCCTGGAGGTCGAGGAGGTCGTCCGGCGCTCGGAGCTGGTCCTGCTCGCCGTGCCCGACGACGCCCTCCCGGGCCTGGTCTCGGGCCTCGCCGAGGTCGGGGCGTGGCAGGGCGGGCAGATCGTCGTGCACACGTCGGGCCGCTACGGCGCGCGCGTGCTCGACCCGGCGCGCGCCCAGGGTGCCATCCCGCTCGCGATCCACCCCGCGATGACGTTCTCCGGCACGTCGCTCGACCTGTCGCGCCTCGAGGGCACGACGTTCGCGGTCACGGGACCGGCGCCCGTCCAGCCCATCGGGCAGGCTCTCGTCGTCGAGATCGGCGGCGAGCCCGTCGTGGTCGAGGAGGAGGCGCGCGGGCTCTACCACGCGGCCCTCGCGCACGGGGCGAACCACCTCGTGGTGCTCGTCGCGCAGGCCGCGCAGGCCCTCGAGGCGGCGGGCATCGAGCAACCGGGGCGCGTGCTGGCCCCCCTGCTGTCCGCGGCGCTCGACGGCGCCACCCGGTCGGCCGACGCCGCCGAAGGGGCGGGGCCGGGCGCCATCGCGGCGCTCACGGGCCCGGTGTCCCGCGGGGACGTCGGGACCGTCGCGGAGCACCTGGAGGTGCTGCGTGCCCTGGCCGTGACCTCGGCGCAGGAGACCGCACCACGCGTCGCCGCGACCGACGTCCCCGCGTCCTACCGCGAGCTCAGCCGCGGAGCCACCAGTCGTGCCCTGGCGGCCGGGCGCATCGACGCCCGCCAGGCCCAGGAGCTGCTCGACGTCCTCGAGGAAGGCCAGTGATGTCCGTGCCCACACCCCCCGCGGCGGCCCGTCCGCGTGTCGTGCGCACGCGCGACGGCCTGCGCGGGGCCCTGGCGGCCCCTGCCGGCGCCGCCGCCGACGTGCCTGCCGGTGCGACGCCGTCGGGCCCGGGGATCGAGGCCCGCGAGCGGGCCGTCGTCATGACCATGGGTGCGCTCCACGACGGCCACCTGCAGCTCGTGCGCGCGGCGCGCGAGCGCGTGGGGCCGACCGGGCAGGTCGTCGTGACCGTCTTCGTGAACCCGCTGCAGTTCGGCCCCGGCGAGGACCTCGACCGGTACCCTCGCGACCTCGACGCCGACGTGGCGCTCCTTGCGGGGCTCCCCGAGCCCGCGCCGGGCCGCCCTGCCGTGGACCTCGTGTTCGCGCCCCCCGTCGAGGAGATGTACCCCGGCGGCGACCCGATCGTGCGCGTCACGTCCGGACGCATCGGCACCGTGCTCGAGGGCGCGTTCCGCCCCGGCCACTTCGACGGCGTCCTGACCGTCGTGCTCAAGCTCATGCACCTGACCAGGCCCGACGTCGCGTTCTACGGCGAGAAGGACGCGCAGCAGCTCCTCGCGATCCGCCGCATGGTCGCCGACCTGGACGTCGACGTCGAGGTCGTCGGCGTCCCGATCGTGCGCGACGGCGACGGCCTCGCGCTGTCCTCGCGCAACGCCTACCTCTCCGCGACCGAGCGGGTCGACGCCCTCGCGCTGAGCCAGGCCCTGCGTGCCGGCGCGGCCGCAGCGGCGGCCGGACAGGGCGCCGCAGCAGCCATCGAGGTGGCCTCGGGAATGCTCAACGAGCACCCCGGCGTTGTGGTCGATTACCTCGCACTGGTCGACCCGACTACCGTGGACGACCTGGAACCGGAGTACGTGGGACCCGCTCTGCTGCTCGTCGCGGCACGCGTGGGCACCACCCGACTGATCGACAACCTGGCCGTGGACGTGGCAGACCCCGCCCCGAGCACGGCCCGCCCAGGAGGCACGCAGTGACCCAGACGGGACCGCAGGCCGGCACGCGCCGCCCCGCTTCCTTGCAACGACCCATGATGATCGGCAAGATCCACCGCGCGACCGTGACGCAGGCGGACCTCCACTACGTCGGGTCCGTGACCGTCGACGTGGACCTCCTCGAGGCCGCCGACATCATCTCCGGACAGCAGGTCGACATCGTCGACGTCACCAACGGCTCACGCCTGACGACGTACGCGATCCCCGGCGAGCGCGGTTCCGGCAAGATCTGCATCAACGGCGCCGCCGCGCACCTCGTGCACCCCGGCGACACCGTCATCCTCATCGCCTACGGCATGATCGCCGACCACGAGGCGCGCCACTTCCTGCCGAACGTCGTGTTCGTCGACGGGGACAACCGCATCGTCGAGGTCAGCGAGGAGCCCGGCCTGGTGCCCGAGGGGTACGACCTCGAGCCCAGCGGCCTGCCCATCGCGCCGTTCCAGTCCGCCACGGCCGAATGACCCAGGCCGCGGAGGCGCACGTCTCCACCGAGGGGGCGCCCGCCGCAGCCCCCGGCACCGCTCCCGTCGAGGCAGTGACCGGAGCGCGTGCGCCCCGCCGCCTGGCCAGGCGGCTCGCCGCCCC
Organism: Oerskovia sp. NPDC056781; assembly: GCF_042789955.1. NCBI lineage: Bacteria > Bacillati > Actinomycetota > Actinomycetes > Micrococcales > Cellulomonadaceae > Oerskovia > Oerskovia sp. NPDC056781. The sequence continues at coordinate 9,015 of NZ_JBHUAD010000030.1, read as the reverse complement.
GGCGCCCGGCTGGACGACGACGGTCGACGCGATCGTCGTCGGCTCCGGCATCGCCGGTCTCACGGCCGCGCTCGAGCTCCGCACCCAGGTACCGCGCGTCCTGCTCGTGACCAAGGGCGAGCTGTCGTCCGGGTCCACGGTCTGGGCCCAGGGCGGCATCGCCGCGGCGCTCGACCCCTCGGACTCCCCGGCCGCGCACCTCGAGGACACGCTCGCCGCGGGCGGCGGGCTCTGCGACCCTGCCGCGGTCGAGGTCCTCGTGACCGAAGGACCCGAGCGGGTGCGTGAGCTCGTCTCGCGCGGCGCGAACTTCGACCTGGCGCCCGGTGGTGACATCGCCCTGACGCGCGAGGGCGGGCACCACGCCGACCGCATCGCGCACGCGGGCGGCGACGCCACCGGCGCCGAGATCTCCCGGGCGCTCGTCGCCCAGCTCGAGGCGGTCCTCGCCGACCCCGGGATCGAGGTCATCGAGAACGCGCTCGTGCTCGACGTCCTCACCACGTCCCCCGACGAGCCCGGCGGTCCGCGCGCCTGCGGCGTGACGCTGCACGTGCGCGGTCAGGGATCGCGCGACGGCGTCGGCGCCGTCCTCGGTCGCGCGGTCGTCCTCGCGACGGGCGGGATCGGGCAGGTCTTCCGCTCCTCGACCAACCCGCCGCAGGCCACGGGCGACGGCATGGCCGCCGCGCTGCGTGCCGGGGCGACGCTCGGCGACGTCGAGTTCGTCCAGTTCCACCCGACCGTGCTGTGGCTCGGTCTGGGCGCCAAAGGGCAGCTCCCGCTCATCTCCGAGGCCGTGCGGGGCGAGGGTGCGATCCTCCTCGACACCGACGGGCACCGGTTCATGCCCGCCGTGCACCCCATGGCCGAGCTCGCGCCGCGCGACGTCGTCGCGCACGCGATCGTGCGGCAGATGGCCGCGACCGGCTCGGACCACGTGCTGCTCGACGCCCGCCACCTCGGTGCGGACTTCCTGCGCCGACGGTTCCCGACCATCACGGAGCGGCTGCTCGACCAGGGCATCGACCTCACCGAGGAGCCGATCCCGGTCGCGCCCGCCCAGCACTACCACTCGGGCGGTGTCGTGACCGACCTCCACGGTCGCTCGACGCTCGACGGCCTGTACGCCGTGGGCGAGGTCGCCTGCACCGGCGTGCACGGGGCGAACCGGCTCGCGTCGAACTCGCTCCTGGAGGGACTGGTCTTCGCGTACCGCGCGGCCCAGGAGATCACGGCCCGGGTGGCCGCCGGCGAGCTCCCGCTCGGGACGCCCGTCGAGCGCGACGGCGAGGCGGCCCTGGTGCCGGCGGCGGCACGCTCCCGGGTCCAGTCGGTCTCGTCGGCCGGACCGGGCGTGATCCGCAGCGGCGAGGGGTTGCGCGTCGCGGCCGACAAGCTCGCGGCGGTCCGCACCGACGCGCACCGGTCCACGGACGTCGTCGCCGCGCCGCAGACCGCAGAGTGGGAGACGACCAACGTCCACCAGGTCGCGACCGTGCTCACCGAGGCCGCGCTCCTGCGCGAGGAGAGTCGCGGCGGCCACTTCCGGACGGACTTCCCCGAGGTCGAGCCGGCGTGGGCGCGGCGGATCGAGATCACGTTGGGCGCCGACGGCGGGCTGTCGGTCGTCTGAGACGATCGCCCGCCGGTGTCACCGTCGGGTCTTCACACCGTCACCCTCGGCGGTCGGGGCCGTCACCGTCGGCGGGCGGTAGCGTGAGCGCCGTGAACTCTCCCTCTCTCATCGAGCCCGGTCTCGACCCCCGGTGGGTCGCCGACATCGTCACGCGCGCCCTCGACGAGGACCTCGGCCCCACGCCCGGCCGGGACGTGACCACCCAGGCCACCGTGCCGCCGTCGGGCACGGGGACCGCCCACCTCGTGGCGAGGGCCGACGGGGTCGTGGCCGGCCTCGTCGTCGTCGAGGAGGTCACCCGGCAGGTGGCCGAGCGCTTCGGGCTGGCACCCGTGACCGTCACGTTCACCGCCCAGGACGGCGATGCGGTGACCCGTGGGCGCGTCCTCGCGGCCCTCACGGGCCCCGTCCAGGTGCTCCTGACCGCCGAGCGCACCCTTCTCAACCTCGCGAGCCGTGCGAGCGGCGTCGCGACCGCGACGAGGGCCTGGGCGCGTGAGCTCGACGGCACCGGGGCGCAGGTGCTCGACACCCGCAAGACGACCCCTGGCCTGCGCGCCCTGGAGAAGTACGCGGTCCGTGCCGGCGGCGGCACGAACAAGCGCATGGGGCTGTACGACGTGGCCATGGTCAAGGACAACCACGTCGTCGCCGCCGGTTCGGTGAGCGGCGCGATCGAGGCCGTGCGCGCGATGTTCCCCGAGGTCCTGATCCAGGTCGAGGCCGACACGACCGACCAGGCTCTGGAGGCCCTCGACGCCGGTGCCGACTTCCTGCTGCTCGACAACATGCCCACGCCCGTGCTCGCCGAGACGGTGCGGCTCGTGCGCGAGCGGGAGGGCGCCCCGGGCGGCCCGGCGAAGATCGAGCTCGAGGCGACGGGCAACCTGACCCTCGACCGTGCGCGCGAGGTCGCCGGGACGGGCGTGGACTACCTGTCGGTGGGGGCGCTCACGCACTCGGCACCCATCCTCGACCTCGCGCTCGACCTGATCGGCTGAGCCGCAGGGCCAGTCGGGCAGCCGGCCCGACCAGCCCCCCGACCAGCCCCCCGACCAGCCCCCGACCAGCCCCCCGGCCAGCCCCCCAGCCAGGCCGGGGCCGGCCGGAACCGGCCCCGCCGGGCCCCGGTAGAATCGTCGCGTGACTTCCCCCGATCCCGTTGCTGCCGCCGTGCCCGCCGCCGATGCCGCTCCCGTCGTGAACCCCGCCCCGGTGGAGGTCGAGGAGACGGACGACCTCCCCGAGCAGGTGCGGGTCCGGCGCGAGAAGCGCGAGCGTCTCCTGGCGCAGGGCGAGGAGGCGTACCCGGTCTCGGTGCCTCGCACGCACACGATCGCCCAGGTCCGCGCGGCGTACGACCACCTCGAGAGCGGCCAGGAGACGGACGACGTCGTGGGCGTCGCGGGCCGTGTCGTGTTCCTGCGCAACACGGGCAAGCTCTGCTTCGTGACGTTGCAGGACGGCGAGGGCAACCGCCTCCAGGTCATGCTGAGCCAGGCCGTGGTGGGTGAGGAGTCGCTCGCGGCGTTCAAGGCCGACGTCGACCTGGGGGACCACCTGTTCGCGCACGGTCGGGTCATCAGCTCGCGTCGTGGTGAGCTGAGCATCTTCGCGGACGAGTGGAGGATCGCGGCCAAGTCGCTGCGCCCGCTGCCCGTGCTGCACAAGGAGCTCTCGGAGGAGAGCCGTGTCCGTCAGCGCTACGTCGACCTGATCGCGCGTCCTGCGGCCCGTGACATGGTCCGCCTGCGTGCGGCGGTCGTCCGGTCGCTGCGCGAGAACTTCCACGAGCGCGGCTACCTCGAGGTCGAGACCCCGATGCTCCAGACCATTCACGGTGGTGCGGCGGCGCGTCCGTTCACGACGCACATGAATGCGTTCGACATGGAGCTGTACCTGCGGATCGCGCCGGAGCTGTTCCTCAAGCGTGCGGTCGTCGGTGGCGTCGAGCGGGTGTTCGAGATCAACCGCAACTTCCGTAACGAGGGCGCGGACTCGACGCACTCGCCGGAATTCGCGATGCTCGAGGCGTACGAGGCCTACGGTGATTACAACACCATGGCCGAGCTGACCCAGAACCTCGTCCAGCGCGCTGCCCAGGATGCGCTGGGAACGACGACCATCGAGCTTCCGGACGGCGAGCAGTACGAGCTCGGCGGCGAATGGGCACAGCTCAAGATGTACGACTCCTTGTCGGAGGCGCTGGGGGAGGAGATCACCCCGGAAACCTCTGTGGAACACCTGTCCAAGATTGCCGAACGCCTCGAAATCTCCTACGACTCCAAGCGTGCCGGGCACGGCAAGCTCGTCGAGGAGATCTGGGAGCACATGGTGGGCGACCACCTGTATGCCCCGACGTTCGTGCGCGACTTCCCGGTCGAGACCTCTCCTTTGACGCGTGATCACCGCACGGTCAAGGGGCAGGTCGAGAAGTGGGACCTCTACGTCCGTGGGTTCGAGCTCGCGACGGCCTATTCCGAGCTCGTCGACCCCGTGATCCAGCGGCAGCGTTTCGAGGCCCAGGCGGTCCTCGCGGCGGCGGGCGACGACGAGGCGATGCGTCTCGACGAGGACTTCCTCACAGCGATGGAGTACGCGATGCCGCCGTCGGGTGGCATGGGGATGGGGCTCGACCGCCTCCTCATGGCGCTGACCGGCCACGGTATCCGCGAGACCATCCTCTTCCCGCTGGTCAAGCCCGCGCAGTGAACCGTGGGCGGGTCACCGCCCGAGGTGCACCGTCGCGGACCGCGCGGGCAGGGTGCGGGGTGTCGGCCGAACGGCCGGCACCCCGCACGCGTTCGGCGGTCGTAGACTGGCCCGCATGAGCGATTTCTGGCCGGCCGTCTATGCCTTGATCCCCTCGATCGGGGTCGGCATCCTCTTCTATTTCGCGATGCGTGCCATCATCCGCGCCGACCGTAACGAACGCCTCGCCATGGCCGAGCTCGACGCCCAGGCGGAGCAGGCCGAGGTCGCTGCACGGACCGCGGGGGATTCTTCGCCGACTTCTGCGTAGCCGCGACACGCTCTTTGACTTTGACGTCATTCCCTCGTAATGGCACACTTCGAGATACCAGCATCAATTCTCGAAGACGCGAGGTAGCACAGTGGCACAGAAGGTCCAGGTAATTCTCGTCGACGACGTCGACGGTGGAGTGGCGGACGAGTCCGTGACGTTCGCTCTCGACGGCGTCTCCTACGAGATCGACCTCAGCTCGGCTCACGCCCAGGAATTGCGTGACGCTTTCGCGTCGTGGGTCGGTCACGCCCGCAAGGTCACGCGCGGCGGTGCTCGCCCCGCAGCACGCAAGGCGCGTTCTTCCGCAGCGGGTCCGTCGCGGGCGACGGAGATCCGTGAATGGGCGCGCGCGAACGGTCACACGGTCAGCGAGCGCGGTCGTATCTCGGCCGACGTCCAGCAGGCCTACGACGCAGCGCACTGATTCTTCGCTGTTTCTCGTCAGGGGCGTCCTGACCGGTTCTCCGCACCCCGGAGGGCTGGTCTGGACGCCCCTGACGTATGCCCGGGTGCTACTAGGCTCTGGTCATGACTTCTACCTCGTCGCCCGTGGCCGCAGGTGCGGAATCGCGGACCCTCTGGCTCGGCACGTACCCCGACGGCGCGGAGCCCGGGAGCGGTGAGGGGATCTGGCGGCTGTCGGTCGACGCCTCGACGGGCGAGCTGGGTGACCCGGTGCTCGCGGCGGTGACGCCGTCGCCGTCGTTCGTCGCGCTCGCCCCGGGCGGTGCGCGCCTGTATGCGGTGTCCGAGACCGAGCAGGGCGCGGTCAGCGGCTTCGAGATCACGCCGGACGGGGGGCTCGCGCCGCTGGGCACGGTCCCGAGCGGAGGCACGTACCCGTGCCACCTGGTCGCGACGGACGACGCCGTGCGGGTCGCCAACTACGGCGACGGCACTTTCGCGGTCCACCCGCTCGACGCCTCGGGTGCCCCGACGGCCCCGCTGCGCCTGGGGCACCGGGGCACCGGGCCGGACACCGAGCGTCAGGAGGGGCCGCACGCCCACTTCGTGGCGGAGGTCGCGGGGGAGGCGCTCGTGGTGGACCTGGGCACGGACGAGCTGCGCGCGTACCCGCGGTCTCTCACGGAGCTTCGCTCCCTCGCCGAGGGTCCCGACGGCGGCGGCCCGGCCCGCGTCGCCGCCACCTTCCCGGGTGGGGCCGGACCGCGGCACCTCGCGGTGCTCGACGGCGCGCACGGCACGCCCGCGGCGCTCCTCGTCGCGACCGAGCTCGACGCGCGCGTGTACGTCCTGGTCCCGTCGGGCGAGGGCGCGTTCGAGGTGGCCGCCTCGGTCGAGGCCACGGCGGCCCCGCTCCCGGAGGGGGGCCGCAACTATCCGTCGCACGTCGCTCTGAGCGCGGACGGCTCGCGCCTGTTCGTCGCGATCCGTGGTGCGGACGTCCTGTCGACGTTCGCGGTCTCACGCACGGTCACGGGGCCCGACGGCGCCGCTCCCGTCCTCGAGCACCTCGCCGACACCCCGCTCGGCGGGGCGTGGCCGCGGCACTTCGCGGTGCTGGCTCCCGCGGGAGACGGCTCCCCCGAGGCCGACCTGGTCGTCGTGGCGAACCAGAACTCGTCGAACCTCACGGTCCTGCGGATCGACCGGGCGGACGGTGCGGGCACGCTCGTCGACGAGCTCGTGATGCCGGTCCCGGCCTGCGTCGTGGAGGCCTGAGCGCCGTGAAGGACTCGCCGCGCATCGCGATGCTCTCGGTGCACACCTCCCCGCTCGACCAGCCCGGCACGGGGGACGCGGGCGGCATGAACGTGTACATCACCGAGCTGTCGCGGGCGCTGGCGCGGCGTGGGGCGAAGGTCGAGATCTTCACGCGCGCGACGTCGTCGGCCCAGCCTCCCGTGGTCGAGGCCGAGGACGGCGTCCTGGTGCGGCACGTCGTGGCCGGTCCGTTCGAGGGCCTCGACAAGAACGACCTGCCCGGCCAGCTCTGCGCCTTCACGGCCGGGGTCCTGCGGGCCGAGGCGCGACGGGACGCGGGCTGGTACGACGTGGTGCACACGCACTACTGGCTGTCGGGGCAGGCGGGCTGGCTCGCGGCCGACCGCTGGGACGTACCGCTCGTGAACTCGATGCACACCATGGCCCGCGTGAAGAACGCCGCCCTCGCGCCGGGGGACGCCCCGGAGCCGCTCGGCCGGATCATCGGCGAGGAGCAGGTCGTCGCGGAGGCCGACGCGCTCGTGGCGAGCACGCCCGAGGAGTTCAAGGATCTCGTCGAGGAGTACGGGGCGGACCCCGCGAAGGTGCACGTCGTGCCTCCGGGCGTCGACCTCGAGCTGTTCTCGCCGCCCGCGCCGGGGGAGACCAAGGAGTCGCTGCGGGCTGCGCTCGGGCTGCCGACGACGGGCAGGCTCGTGCTGTTCGCGGGGCGGGTCCAGCCGCTCAAGGCTCCTGACGTCCTGGTCCGCGCGCTCGGCGTCCTCGCGGACCACGACGAGCCGCTGCCGACGCTCGTGGTCCTCGGGGGACCGAGCGGGCGCATGACGGCCGTGCGCGAGCTCGAGGCGCTGGCCTACCAGATGGGGGTCTCCGACCAGGTGATCGTGCGGCCCCCGGTGCCGCGCGACGAGCTCGTGCGCTACTACCGGGCCGCCGACGTCGTCGCCGTGCCGTCGCACAACGAGTCGTTCGGGCTGGTCGCGGCCGAGGCGCAGGCGTCCGGCACGCCCGTGGTCGCGGCGGCGGTGGGCGGCCTGCGGACGGTCGTCGAGGACGGGGTCTCCGGGATCCTGGTCCCCGACCACAACCCGTGGACCTGGTCGCGGACGCTGAGCGACCTGCTCGCCGACGACGCGCGCCGAGCGGAGCTCGCGGCGGGCGCCCGGCGCGTGAGCGAGCGCTACGGCTGGGACGCGACGGCCGAGGCGATGCTCGCCGTGTACGAGCAGGCGGCCGAGGCCCGGTCGCGCAGGCCGCGCTGAGCCCGGGCGGACGTCGCACACCGGCCCGGGTCGGTGGACGTCAGTCGCGCCGCTCGAGCACGAGCACCGGGATCTCGCGGTCGGTGCGCTCCTGGTAGCTCGCGTAGTCGGGGTAGGCCGCGACGGCGCGCTCCCACCACAGGGCCTTCTCCTCGCCCGTGACCTCGCGGGCGGTGTAGTCGTGGCGCTCGGGCCCGTCCTGGAGCTCGACGTGGGGGTTCGCGACGACGTTGTGGTACCAGACGGGGTGCTGCGGGGCCCCTCCGAGCGAGGCGACGACCGCGTAGTCGCCGTCGTGCTCGACGCGCATGAGTGGCGTCTTGCGGATCTTGTCGCTCTTCGCGCCCACGGTCCACAGGACCACGACGGGCATGCCCCTCAGCGTGGTGCCCTTGGTCCCGCCCGAGCTCTCGTAGAGGTCGGCCTGCTTGCGTGCCCAGTCGCTCGTGCTGGGTGCGTACTCTCCGGTGATCGGCATACCTGGTGCAACGCGTGGCGCGCGTCACCATTCCCGGGTCGCCAGCCGGTGAGGGATTCCCGTTCCGTAGATGTTCGGTGACCATTTCCCGGGACAGCGCGGTCGCGGGCTTCCTCGTGCGGCAGGATGGTCACCATGACCTACACCCTCGTGCTGCTCCGCCACGGCGAGAGCGAATGGAATGCCAAGAACCTGTTCACCGGCTGGGTGGACGTCGCACTCTCGGAGAAGGGCGTCGAGGAGGCGAAGCGCGGCGGGAGCCTGCTGACGGACGCGGGAGTGCTCCCGGACGTCGTGCACACGTCGCTGCTGCGTCGCGCGATCACCACGGCGAACCTCGCCCTGGACTCCGCGGACCGTCACTGGATCCCGGTGAAGCGCTCGTGGCGCCTCAACGAGCGCCACTACGGTGCGCTCCAGGGCAAGGACAAGAAGCAGACGCTCGCCGAGTTCGGCGAGGAGCAGTTCATGCTGTGGCGTCGTTCGTACGACGTGCCGCCGCCCGCGATCGAGCTGGGCTCGGAGTTCTCGCAGGACACGGACCCGCGTTACGCGGACGCCCCGGTCGTGCAGACCGAGTGCCTCAAGGACGTGCTCGAGCGCGCCCTGCCCTACTGGGAGGGTGAGGTCGTCCCCGACCTCAAGGCCGGCAAGACGGTCCTCGTCGCGGCGCACGGCAACTCGCTGCGCGCGATCATCAAGCACCTCGACGGCATCTCGGACGAGGACATCGCGGGCCTCAACGTGCCCACGGGCATCCCGCTCGTCTACGAGCTGGACGAGAACCTGGTCCCCGTCGTCAAGGGTGGCAAGTACCTCGACCCGGCTGCTGCGGCGGACGCGATCGCCGCGGTCGCGAACCAGGGTCGCTGATCGTCTCGTCGCTCCGACGCGAACGCCCGACGGCGCCGCTCCCCTCGCGAGG